>NZ_CDSBKL010000094.1:0-12142 GCF_977115555.1 Aquiflexum sp. | reverse complement strand
TGGCGAAGATGTACAAAGATGGGATTTTGTATCGGTCCTATAAAAATGGAAAAGCATATACTCCAGGATTTTTGGAGGATTATGCAGCCGTGATCAGAGGATTTATTTCTTTGTATCAGGCAACATTTGATACCAAGTGGCTTCTGAAATCCAAAGAATTAACCGACATCGTGATTGACCAGTTTTATGATGAGTCAGACGGGTTTTTCTTTTTCAACAATCCAACCGCCGAAAAGCTGATAGCCAACAAAAAAGAGCTTTTTGACAATGTCATTCCTGCTTCCAATTCAATCATGGCGAGAAATCTGCAGGATTTGGGTCTGTATTTTTATGAAGACAAGTATCTTGAGATTTCTGAAAAAATGCTTGGGGCCATGAAGAAGTTGATCATTACTGAGCCGGGTTTTCTTTGCAATTGGGCCTCACTGTACCTGAGTACATTAGTGGCAAAGGCTGAAATTGCCATCGTGGGTAAAGGTGCACAAGAAAAAGCAAGGGAAATGCAGTCTTCAAAGGCATCCAATTTCGTGATTGCTGCGTCTGAAACTGTCACAGAAAATATCCCTTTATTAGAAAACAAATCGCCGGATTCTGAAGGAAATGCCTTAATTTACGTTTGCTTCAGCAAGGCCTGTCAAAAGCCTGTTTCTGAAGTTTCCGATGCCTTGGCACAGTTTCCATCTTTAGCCTGACCTGACTTTTGGAGAGTTTATTTGGTGATTTATACCCGCAGGAAGAAAGCAAATCCAACTTATTTGCGGACATCATTTTGCCGGTACCCATCCCCAAGATGTTTACCTACAAAGTTCCCCGTACCTTGACCGACCAAGTCGGGATCGGTTTTAGGGTAATTGTTCAGTTTGGAAAAAAGAAGGTCCTTACCGGGATTATCGGAAAAGTCCACCAAAAACCACCCTCAGCATACGAAGCAAAACCTATTCTAGATATCCTTGACAACCATGCCACTGTCAATCCATTGCAGATTCGTTTTTGGGCGTGGATGGCGGAGTATTATTGCTGCCATATCGGAGAGGTGATGAACGCTGCTTTGCCATCCGGCCTGAAACTCAGCAGCGAAAGCAAAATCCAACTTAATCCCACCTACGATTCGGATACTTCTACCTACCCATTGGATGACCGGGAAGAAATATTGCTTCAGGCCCTGGCCGCAAAAGAAGAGATGACCTATGAGGAATGCGAAAATGTCCTCGGACTAAAATCGATCCATGGCATCATCAAAAGCCTGGTCATCAAGGAAGCCATCTTGGTTTTTGAGCAATTAAAAGAAAAATATACGCAAAAAGTTGAAACCCGTATCAGGCTTTCTAAAGAATATGCTTTGGATAAAAAAGCATTGGAATCACTTTTTAACGAAATCGCGAACAAGCCTAAACAGGAAGAAATCCTGCTCAAATACCTCCAAGAAATCCCTGTTTACAAAAACCCCGACCTCAACCAAAAAGGACTTGACAAAAAAGCTATTACCGATGCGAACATGTCGGTGTCTTCTCTGAAAACCCTGATCAAAAACGGCGTGCTCGAAGAGTTCAAGATTATCATCAGCCGATTTGAGGAGGAGGAAGGGAATGGAGATGAAATCGTTCTTTCTGACCTACAGACAGAAATTCTTACAGAATTGAAAAGTCAATTTGAGGAAAAGAACACAGTCTTGTTCCATGGGATTACCGGAAGTGGCAAGACAGAAATCTACATCACTTTAATCAAAGAAGTCTTGGCGGGTGGCTCGCAGGTATTGTTATTATTACCTGAAATAGCCTTGACTACCCACATGGTAAGCAGGTTGAGGAAAGTGTTTGGAAGCAGCATGGGAGTTTTTCATTCCAAATATTCCGACAATGAAAGGGTAGAGGTTTGGAATGGGGTATTGTCCGGCAAAATCAACTTTGTCATCGGAGCTAGGTCTTCTATATTCCTTCCATTTGACAGTTTGGGAATGGTGATTGTCGATGAAGAACATGAATCCTCATACAAGCAGTTTGATCCTGCGCCGAGATTTCAAGCTAGGGATGCCGCGATTATGCTTTCTTGGATTCATCAGGCCAAAACATTGTTGGGATCGGCGACACCTTCCTTTGAGTCTTTTTACAACGCGCGCACAAAAAAATACGGTTATGTGGCTTTGGACAAAAGGTATGGTGAAGCCCAACTTCCTGAATACCATTTGGCCGATATGTTGGCGGACAAAAAGAAAAACCTGCTCAAGCTAGATTTTACCCGTTTGCTAAGGGAAAAAATCCAGGAAGCCTTGTCCAATCAGGAGCAGGTTTTGATTTTCCAAAACAGGCGTGGCTATGCGCCTTATATTGCCTGCGAAGATTGCGGATGGATTCCTGAATGTGAACATTGCGATGTCAGCCTGACTTATCATCAGTTTGGCGAGGAGATGCGCTGCCATTATTGCGGGTTCAAGGAGAAAGTTCCGCATGCATGTCCTGCCTGTGGGAGCAATAAATTGGGAGCGGTTGGATTGGGGACAGAGCGGATTGAAGAAAGTCTTTCTTTACTTTTCCCTGAAGCCAGAATCGCAAGGATGGATTTGGATACCACGCGAAGTAAATATGGCTATCAACGTCTCTTGGAGGAGTTTGGCAGCGGCAATGTGGATATTTTGGTAGGTACGCAGATGATTACGAAGGGCCTTGACTTTGACCGGGTGACAGTAGTGGGGATTATGGATGCGGACAGGATTTTGTATTTTCCTGATTTTAGGGCAGGGGAGCGGGCTTTTCAGCAAATCACCCAGGTAGCCGGCAGGGCAGGTCGACGGGACAAAAAAGGAGCTGTGATCATTCAAACAAGAAAACCTGAAGAAGCCATTTTTGGACAGATAATATCAGGAGATTACAAGAATTTTTATATTCAGGAAATGGGGGACAGGCAGCGGTTTTTCTATCCTCCATTTGTCAAAATCATCAAAATCACTACCCGGCATAAGGATTATAAAATCGCTGAAAAAGCAGCCCGACACCTACATAATCTGATGGGCGAGATCGATGTCAAAAAGATTTTGTTGGGTCCGGAAAAAGGCTTGGTGGGTAAGATTAAGAACCAATATATCTTCGAATCTATTGCAAAGCTCGACAAATCAGGCAATGCCCAAGCCCAATTTAAACATGATCTTCTTCACCTTTTAGAGGAAATGCAGGTTCACAAGGATTTCAGGGGAGTAAGGTTTGTGGTGGATGTGGATCCTTATTGAGGTGCAAATTGAGTGAAGCACCATGTAAATACCAAACATGAGACTTTTGGCCGGAATCCCTTTCTGAATTCAAAATCTTTGGTTAAATTATTTTCATAATATTTTGATTTAATAATCCACCTTACGAAATGAATGACAATCCTATCTTTGTTTTTTTGGCCTTATTGATTTTGACATTTGGTATAGTGTCAAAGCGCGTCGAACGTACTATCATCACAGCCCCTATGGTATTCGTATTGATTGGTTTGGTCGTCAGTTTTTTTGGTATAGAGTTGTTGCCCGAGGGGCCAAAAGCAGGTTTGGTCAAGCCCTTTGCCGAATTGACTTTGATTCTTGTCTTGTTTATTGATGCGTCTACGATCGATCGGTCAAAGCTTAAGTTAGACAGAATCCTTCCACTTAGACTGCTTTTGATTGGCCTTCCCCTTACCATGATAATGGGCTCCTTAATTGCTATACCCTTATTTCCGGAAATCGGAACAGTAGCCCTGATTATGATGGCGTTGATTTTATCACCCACAGATGCAGCTTTGGGCCAAGCAGTTGTGACAAGTGAGTTGGTTCCCATCAGAATTAGGCAGACGATAAATGTAGAAAGTGGGTTAAATGATGGAATTGCACTTCCTCCAATTTTGATATGTTTTGCAATTCTTTCCGGGTCCGGAGGAGGCAGTATGGATATTTCATATTGGTTGACTTTTGTTATCAAACAGTTTCTCTTTGGTCCTATCATAGGAGGCTTTATCGGATGGCTTGGAGGATTAATCGTAGACAAGTCATCTAGGGCAGGCTGGATGAGCCATATCTATCAGATGCTCGCTTCTGTTTCAATTGCCATTTTGGCTTTTTCCTTATCAGAGCATATGGGAGGAAATGGGTTTATTGGAGTTTACTTTGCAGGTTTGATGCTGGGGACACATTCAAAAATGATTAGGGAAAGGATTCAGGAATTTGGAGAGGCAGAAAGCCAGGTTTTGATCATGTTTATATTTCTGCTTTTTGGAATGATTCTAATCCCATTATCCTATGAATATTGGGATTGGAGGACTTGGGTTTACGCCATCCTCAGTTTGACTGTTGTCAGAATGGTACCTGTAGCTTTGAGTTTAATCGGGGCAGGATTGGACAAAAAGACAGTTTTGTTTATCGGGTGGTTTGGTCCAAGAGGTATCGCATCGGTTTTGTACCTGTTGATGGCAGTGATTCAATTGGGTTTGGAAGGTTATGAAAAGGTCATTTCAGTGATATCTTTGACGGTGTTGCTCAGTATCTTGCTTCATGGAATCACTGCCGTACCATTTTCAAAATTTCTAAATTCAGGAAAAAAATTACCGACCTGAAAAACAAAAAATATGTTTTTAAACAAATAAAAATTATTCAAATCAAATACGAAAATGGAAAATCTAAAATATCCCGTTGGACGCTTTTCCGCGCCAAAAGAAATTACTGCTGAAATGCTCGAAGAATGGACGGGCGTAATCGATAGATTTCCTGCTTTGCTCAAAGCCGAAACCTATAAACTTTCAGAGGCACAGATGGACACACCTTATCGGCCGGAAGGTTGGACAGTAAGGCAAGTGGTACATCATTGTGCTGACAGCCATATGAACAGTTTTATCCGGTTCAAGTTGGCGCTGACAGAAGAAAATCCGACCATCAAACCCTATCATGAAGATTTATGGGCAGAATTGGAAGATGCCAAAGACATGCCTATTGGAACAAGCTTGAAGATTTTGGAAGGCCTGCATCACCGGTGGGTTGTGTTGATCAAATCACTTTCAAAAGAGGATTTGCAAAAAACTTTTTACCATCCTGCAAACCAAAAAACAGTATCTCTCGGAACGACGATTGCTTTGTACGCTTGGCATTCTAGCCATCATTTGGGTCATGTTAAATTGGTGAGTGGAGAGAAATAGATGGTAGACATGAGACATGAGTTATGAGACAAAAACGAAGAAATTCTGAATTTAGAATGTTGAATTCAGGTAAAATACAAGATGCAAACATGCCTGTATGAAACTGAGAAAGAAACAACAAATACAACCATTAGTACAACTACAACAACTACAACATAATAACCATTAACCAATTAACCTTTAACCCTCTCTTGCCTTTTTCCATTTATTTTTTTAACTTTTACTTTGATTTTTAGGATGTTATATATTTTTAAAAAGACTGGATTAAACTTAAACTTTGGACTATAATGAGAAATCCATTTCATTTCAAGCGCTTTTCTATCCTGATTCTGTTCAGTATGTTATTCTTAATGGCCTCCTGTGCCAATCTACGGATTGTATCAAAATACGATTCGGATAATCCCGCTCCGGTTCAAGTTAATCGGACTTCGTATTTTTGGGGTTTCAGGCAGCCTGTAGATGTCAAAACCGAAGCAACCTGTAAGTCTATTTGCCAAATTACGGTAAAGACCAATGTTGGGCATATCCTGATTTCTGTCATAACCTTGGGCATCGTTGTGCCTCAATCTGTTGAATATTTTTGTTGCCCGGAGGTACCGATTCCGGGAGAAATTTAAACCCATTTTGCCATGACCTATCCTGCCGGAGTTATTCCTTGGAAAATCAAGGAATTCACGAATGTCCACCAGAACTATACCCAGCCATTGGACGAAGACCTTTCCTTTGATATGGTCTTGGATGATCCATCTTTTCAAAGCCTTGATCAGTTTTCTCAATACAAAAAATGTACTGCCAATTTCCAATGGATCATCAAGTATGCCTTGGAAAACCAGCTCAATATACGTGCTATGGGAAGCGGATGGTCATTCAGCAAAGTAGCCGTCAGTGAGGATGCGATCATCAATACCAAACGGCTGAGACATAAGTTTGCTTTGGGTAAAGATAATTTTCATTCTGAATTTTTGAATGCAGGTTACAAGCCTGAGAATTTCAGATTTTTGCAATGTGGAAATACAGTCATTCAAATCAATGAATACCTAGAAAAACAAAGTCAACCTGCCAAAAGCCTGATGGTAAGTGGTGGCAGCAACGGCCAAACCATTGTCGGTGCATTTTCGACAGGGACGCATGGTGCGGCGGTTTTTCAAGGGGCTTTGCCCGAAATGGTATTCGGTATGCATGTAATCACAGGTCCTGAGCGCCACATCTATGTCGAAAGGGCTTCCAGACGCATTACTTCTGATACTTTTCAGCAGAAACTGGGTGCAGAAGTCATCATTGATGATGAGTTGTTCAATGCCATTTTGGTAAGTTTTGGGAGTTTTGGGATTATTCATGGAGTCTTAGTGGAGGTGGAGGATAAATTCCTTTTAGAACAAAAAATGCAGAGAGTACCATTTGACAATGCCATGACCGAAGCTGTCACCAAAATGGATTTTTCAAAAATCCAGCACCACCTCAAATATACTTGGAACGATCCACAAAGACATCTATACCATTTTGAATTGGCGGTCAATCCCCATGATTTTGCTTTTGACGATACTGAAAAAGGGGTGTACATGAGATCGATGTTCAAAGTGGCCTACAGGGAGGATTATACTAGGATAGAACATGCCACCTCGGGATTTACCTATGGGGATGATACGCTTGGGCTGATTCAAACGGTTTTGGATCAAGTTCAGGCTAAGGTTGGATTTTTGAATAGAATCCTGGTACCCCAAATCGTGAACTCACTTTTTGGACTAGCTTATAGCCGGCCCGAGGATTTGGTCGGAACGATAGGTGAAACTTTTACCAACACACGTTTCCGCGGAAAAGTATTCAGTGCAGCTATTTGTCTAGATGTAAAAGATGTGGTCAAAGCAATTCAAATTTGCTTAAAGATCAATGAAAATGTTAAACTAGCAGGTATTTTAGCTTTCCGCTTTGTAAAAGGAAATGCGGCAACTCTTGCCTTTACCCGATTCAAGCATTCAGTTGTGATGGAACTTGATGGAGCTGATGCTGCTATCAACCATCAGTTTTATCAATTAGTATTGGAGGCATTAGAGGCTGATTTGATTCCATATACCATTCATTGGGGAAAGCTAAATAGGACCGTGGATAAGAACAGGCTTAACTATATCTATGGCAATGAGCGGATTCTCCAATGGAAAAAGCAACGTTCCAGGGTAATGTCCAAAGAAGTGCAGCAGCTTTTCAACAATGAATTTTTGCAGCAATGTGGGTTGGATGGGTATGTTCCGGCGTGACTTTGCTTTATGCTGATCTTTTATAAAACAATTCCCATAGATTCCTTCAAATTATTTGAGCAGAAAGTGTTTCTAAAATTTAAAGAATCTATGGGAATACTATACATGTTGGCTTTCATCTATACCCCGCATTTATCTCCTTCAAAGTCTCCAATCCCGGACAGAGATCCTCCTCCTTCAATTTATTCAATGGTGTAGAACAGGTGCCCAGTGTTCCGTGAAGGTCTTTCCATTCGGTATTGACATAGAGTAAGCCGGTCAGGATTTCATTTTTTGTTCTTGCATGCTGAAGGGCATTGGCAACTGAAACCCTGTCCTCGGGATTCCAATCTGTTGCTAATTTGTTGAGTTGGATCAAAGTACCATCGTGCATCGCCACCCTAGTGGATTTGCCTTTCTCATAATTGGTTTTGATTTCAGGCATTTCCGGTACGAAGTCCAAAGTCGATGTGGCTTCAATATGTTCCCTTACATAATCATAGGATTTGGTAGAACCAGGATTGTTGTTGAAAGTCACGCAGGGCGAAATCACATTGAGAAAGGCAAATCCCTGATGGTGCATGGCTGCTTTAATAAGTGGAACCAATTGCTGTTTGTCACCGCTAAAACTCTGCGCCACGAATGTTGCCCCCAATTCTATCGCCAAACTTGCCAGATCAATCGCCTGAAAAGGATTGACAGAACCCGCTTTACTCCTCGAGCCTTGATCCGCTGTTGCAGAATCCTGTCCTTTGGTAAGACCGTAGCAACCGTTGTTCATCACGATATAAACCATGTTCAGATTGCGACGGATGACATGGACAAACTGCCCCATACCGATGGAAGCAGAATCTCCATCGCCGGAAACCCCAAAATAGACCATGTCCTTGTTGGCCATACTTGCGCCTGTTGCCACGGAAGGCATCCTTCCGTGTACTGAGTTGAATCCATGGGAATTGCCCAAAAAGTAGGTGGGGGTTTTTGAAGAACAGCCGATTCCGGAAATCTTGGCCACTTTATGTGGTTCTACCGACATTTCAAAGCAAGCCTGTACAATGGCGGCGCTGATGCTGTCATGGCCGCAGCCTGCACAGAGTGTAGAAAGCGAGCCTTCATATTCCTTCTGAGTATAGCCAAGTTTGTTTTTGGGAAGGTTCGGGTGCCTAAAGAGCGGTTTTAGATAACTCATGTTGTTGGGTATTTTCTAGGTTTAAATGCTTTAAAATCTGGTTTTTGATGGCATCAGCTGTAATCGGCATACCATCATAATTCAGTATCGGGATTAATTTGGTAGGATCGGTTTCAAGTTCCATGATGATCATGCTGCGCAACTGTGCATCCCTGTTTTGTTCGATGACAAAAACAGTCTTATGGCTTTGGATAAATTTATGAACCTCTTCACCAAAAGGAAAAGCTTTGATCCTGATGGCATCTACCATTATTTCGCTTTCTTCCAAAATGTCTTTTGCCTCTTCCGCAGAGAAAGTGGATGTTCCATAGAATAGAATCCCGAAATCGGACTTGGATTCTTTTTGGTAGAGGTGGGCTTTGGGAACAATTTGCTTTGCAGTTTCCCATTTGACCATCAGGCGGTCCATGTTCCTTTTGTAAGCAGCACCATCTTCAGTGTATACAGCGTATTCATCCCTGGAAGTTCCTCTGGTAAAAAAGGAACCTTTGGTAGGGTGGGTGCCCGGATATGTCCTGTATGGAATTCCATCTCCATCTGAGTCCAAATACCTTCCAAACCGGCCCACATGTTCCAATTCTTCAGCGTTCAAGACTTTACCTCGGTCATATTTTCTTTCTTTATCCCAATGGAAAGGTTCACTGATGTGGTCATTCATACCTAGATCCAAATCGGTCATGACCATAATCGGCGTTTGGAGGCGCTCAGCTAGGTCAAAACTCTCTGCTGTCATCTCAAAGCATTCGCTTGGAGTTGAGGGAAAAAGCAAAACGTGTTTGGTGTCTCCATGCGAAGCATAGGCTGCAAGAAGGATATCCGACTGTTGTGTCCGGGTAGGCATACCTGTACTAGGCCCTGTTCTTTGGACATCAATCAATACTGCCGGCACTTCAGCAAAATAGGCCAAACCTATAAATTCATTCATCAAAGAAACTCCCGGCCCACTAGTCGCGGTAAATCCACGCGCGCCATTCCAATTGGCACCGATGACCATTCCCATGGCTGCGAGTTCATCTTCAGCTTGGATGATGGCAAATTTTTTCTCGCCCGTTTCTGGATCTGTTCTGTATTCTTCACAATAATGTTCGAAAGCCTCCGCTACTGAAGTGGATGGGGTGATTGGGTACCAAGCCATGACAGTTGCCCCACCATAAACCGCACCGAGCCCGCAAGCTGTATTTCCGTCCACAAGGATTTTGTCTTTCAACAGGTTTCTTTTTTCCAACCTGAACATCAAAGGGTAATCGAAATTGGCCTTTACATAGTCCATTCCAAGTTTCAATGCCTGAATGTTTGCTTCGATCAACTGCTTTTTTCCTTCGAATTGCTCTCCGACAAGTTTTTCCAATTCATTATAGTCCATGTTCAGCAGTTGAGCCAAAGCCCCTACATAGATGATGTTTTTTAGAAGCTGCCTTTTTCTGGGATCTGAAAATGCCTGATTGGACATTTCCATCATGGGAACTCCAAGGTAATTGATGTCCTCCCTGATATATGGAGAAGGAAGTTTTTTGGTGCTGTCATACATGAAAAAACCTCCAGGTTTTACACTCTTGACATCCTGAGCCATACTTTGGGGATTGACTGAAACCAAAATGTCAATTCCTTCTCTTCTTCCCAAGTATCCCTTTTCACTAACCCTGACTTCATACCAAGTTGGAAGTCCTTGGATATTTGAAGGAAAGATATTTTTAGGGGTTACTGGTATTCCCATACGGAATATGGCTTTGGCAAACAGGTAGTTGGCACTCGCAGATCCGGTACCATTGACGTTGGCAAACCGGACTATGAAATCGTTTATGGCTTGGATCATTTTTCTATTAAAGGAAAAGGAGTGATCAATTGATTGGCTTTGGTGGTTGAATACAGAAACTTCTGCATATCCCAAGCGGAGGTGGGACACCTTTCAGCACAGAGTCCGCAGTGAAGGCAAACATCTTCGTCTTTGACCATGACGCGGCCTGTTTTTAGCTCTTTGGATACCAAAATGTCTTGAGAGAGATTTTCTGCAGGTACCAAAAGACTTTGTCTCAGATCGGATTCTTCGGCATTGACAGTAAAGGTGATACAGGAAGTTGGGCAGACATCCATACAGGCATCGCATTCAATACACCTATCCTCGGTAAATACTGTCTGCACATCACAGTTGAGACATCTTTGGGTTTCTTTGTAGGCAGTGGCAATGTCAAATCCCAATTCGACTTCCTTCTTCCGGTCTTTGAGTGTTTGGGACTTTTTGGCCTGAGGAACTATAAATCTCTGGTCTATAGCCACGCCACTGTCATAGCTCCACTCATGAATCCCCATCTTTTGGCTCACGAGATTGGTGTAAGGTGAAGGTCTTTGGTGTACATCTGAGCCTTCACAAAACAAGTGGATGGAAACAGCTGCGTGGTGTCCATGGGCAACAGCCGTAATTACATTTTTTGGTCCAAAAGCAGAATCGCCTCCAAAGAAAACCTTGGGGTTGGTGGATTGAAAAGTAGTCTCATCCACTACTGGCATTCCCCATTGGTCAAATTCGAGCCCGATATTTCTTTCTATCCAAGGAAAACTGTTTTCCTGGCCAATAGCGATCAATACTTCATCGGCTTCCATAAATACATCTTCCTCTTCTGTGGGAAGGAGTTGTCTTTTGCCGTTTTCATCATAGACAGCTTTTACTTTCTGGAACTTCATACCGATGAGTTTTCCGTCTTTTACTTCAAAACTCAGTGGTACGTGGTTGTCAATGATCTCTATATCTTCATGAAGGGCATCCTCTTTTTCCCAAGGGGAGGCTTTCATTTCTTCAAAGGGACTCCTGACGACTACCTTAACTTCTTTGCCCCCCAATCTTCTGGAAGTCCTGCAACAATCCATGGCGGTATTCCCACCACCAAGTACGATTACTTTTGATCCAATGGATTTGGTATGTTCAAATGCCACACCTGCAAGCCATTCTATGCCGATATGGATATTTTTATCGCCCTCTTTTCTTCCGGGCAACTTTGGTAAGTCTCTTCCTTTTGGGGCTCCTGTCCCGACAAATACCGCATCATACCCACCTTCTAGGACTTCTTTGAGACTTTTGACATAGGTACGGAATTGGGTATGGATCCCAAGGTCAAGGATAAAGTTAACTTCCTCATTGAGGACTTCTTCGGGTAGCCTGAAAGATGGAATCTGACTTCTCATCATTCCTCCTCCTGCGATCTGCTCATCAAATAGATGTATCTCGTAACCCAAAGGGGCCAAGTCTCGCGCGACTGTTAATGATGCAGGACCGCCTCCTATAAGTGCAATTCTCTTTCCATTGGATGGGAAAGGGCCTTGTGGCATGTATTGTTTGACGTCTCCTTTATTATCTGCAGCAACCCTTTTGAGCCGACAGATGGCTACAGGTTCTTCTTCTACGCGCACTCTGCGACAAGCCGGTTCACAGGGACGGTCACAAGTCCTTCCAAGTACACCCGGAAAGACATTGGACTCCCAATTGACCATGTAGGCTTCTGTAAATTTTTCTGCAGCAATCAACCTGATGTATTCCGGCACCGGAGTGTGGGCAGGGCAGGCATATTGACAATCCAGTACTTTATGGTAGTAT
>NZ_CDSBKL010000093.1:0-12182 GCF_977115555.1 Aquiflexum sp. | reverse complement strand
AACACAGGAATTTATGTTTTTAAATTACTTATCAGTTTAATTTGAGTCTTATTTTTCTAAATAATATGTTTTTCATGTAAAAATTGATTCAAATAGTAACCAAAAATACTTTCAAAACAGTTTTTCGATTACATTAGCGGTGTTTTTCCAACAAATCACCATTTAAATTGAAAAAAATGAAAAAAATCGAAGCAATCATTAGAACATCCAAATTTGATGAGATCCATCAATGCATATCCGGACTTGGTGTAAAGTTCCTGACATTTTATGAAGTAAAGGGAATGGGAATGGCACATGCCAAGGCACAGACATACCGGGGGATTTCCTATGAACCTACCTACATCCCAAGGACAAAACTTGAAATCGTGACTGTAGATGAATTGGTACCAACGGTAGTTGATTGTATCCTCAAAATGGGAAAAACTGGAGAGGTAGGAGATGGAAAAATCTTCATCTACGAGGCGCTTGAGGCATACCGAATCCGAAACAGTGATACAGGAGAAGATGCCTTATAAACTACCAAGAACAAAGCATCAAAATTATTGAACACTTTAACCTTTCAAACCTATGACTCAAGAATTATTTACCATCAATAACCTATGGATGATGGTAGCTACCATTTTGGTATTTATCATGCACCTTGGCTTTGCAAGTCTGGAAGCAGGCCTTACAAGAGCAAAGAATACAGTCAATATATTATTTAAGAATACACTCATTCCTGCAATAGGCTTACTTTCTTATGCCTTTGTTGGATTCAATCTCATGTATCCTGGGGGGGATTTTGCCGGAGGTTTCATGGGATTTGCAGGTTTTGGTTTGGCACTTCCTGAAGGATGGGCTACCAGTAATTACAATGCAGGATATACTTTTTATACTGATTTTATTTTTCAGGCGATGTTTGCGGCTACAGCAGCCACAATCGTTTCAGGTGCAGTTGCAGAGCGGATGAAATTGGGACCGTTCATTTTCTTTTCTATCATTTATGTTGGATTATGTTATCCCATAGTGGGAATGTGGAAGTGGGGTGGAGGTTTTTTGAACACCATGGCAACGCCGTTTTATGATTTTGCAGGTTCGACCATTGTGCATTCAGTAGGAGGCTGGGCAGCATTGGCAGGTGCATTTTTGCTTGGACCAAGATTGGGTAAATATACTCCATCCGGTATGAAGGCCATTCCGGGCCACAATATCCCCATGGCCACCATTGGTGTGTTTTTGCTCTGGTTTGGGTGGTTTGGGTTTAATGGAGGTTCAGTATTGACAGCAGATCCAGGTACTGTTTCCTTGGTATTTGTGACTACAGCCATTGCGGGGGCAGCTGGAGCATTTGGAGCTTTGATAGCTTCATATCTAAAATTCAAAACTTACGATATCACGATGGTACTAAACGGTATCTTGGCGGGTCTTGTCGGCATCACTGCCGGAGCTGATCAGATGGGCGTGGGGGAATCTGCTATTATCGGATTTATCGGAGGAACTTTGGTGGTTTTTGCAGTGGTGTTTTTTGACAGAATCAAAATCGATGATCCGGTAGGAGCCATTTCAGTGCATTTGGTTGGTGGAATTTGGGGGACTTTGGCTGTAGGCTTATTTGGAAACCTTGCAAGTTTCCAACAGGTGATGTCCCAATTGATAGGTATCGGTGTGGTAGGAGCCTTCTGTTTTGGGGCGAGTTGGGTTATTTTCTTTACCTTAAAGAAAACCGTGGGTATCAGGGTAGATGAAAGAGAAGAACTCGAAGGTTTGGATATCAACGAACACAGCATGCAGGCTTATCCTGATTTTGCCTCAAAAGATTGATTTGTTTTTTGGTAAAGTAAAAAAGCCCAAGGGAAATAAATTCTCTTGGGCTTTTTTCAGATACTCAAAATGCCTTAAGACTGATATCCATGCTTCTTACATGATGAGTAAGGGCGCCGACAGAGATATAATCAACCCCACAT
This sequence comes from Aquiflexum sp., assembly GCF_977115555.1. Classification (NCBI taxonomy): domain Bacteria; kingdom Pseudomonadati; phylum Bacteroidota; class Cytophagia; order Cytophagales; family Cyclobacteriaceae; genus Aquiflexum; species Aquiflexum sp. The sequence goes on along the minus strand of NZ_CDSBKL010000093.1, from coordinate 10,239 downwards.
TCGGCCACATCCTTTAGGGTTTCTTCAGTAATTCCGCCGGATGCCTCTAGCGGATATTTTCCACCTACCATTTTGACGGCTTTGCGCATGGTTTCATAATCCATATTGTCGAGCATGATATAATCTATGCCACCGACTAGTAAGACTTCCCTGACTTCATCCAGATTTCTGGTTTCCACTTCTATTTTCAGGTCGAGTCCCTCCTTTTGCAGATAGTTCTTGGTGTTAAGGATGGCCTTTGTAATACCCCCGGCAAAATCAACGTGGTTGTCTTTCAGCATCACCATGTCATACAAGGCAAAGCGGTGATTGAGTCCACCACCAAGTACTACGGCCCATTTTTCGATCATCCTGAAGTTTGGGGTAGTCTTGCGGGTATCCATCAACCGGGCTTTGGTATGAGAGATCAATTGGGAAAGCTGATGGGTTTTGGTTGCGATACCACTCATGCGCTGCATGCAGTTCAAAACAAGTCTCTCTGTAGTCAGGATCGAAGCTGCAGAGCCTTTTACTATCAACCCAATATCTCCGGGATTGACCTCATCTCCATCCTTTAAAAGGATTTCAACTTGAAGATCACGGTCAAATTGATAGAAAATCATCTCCGCAAGGGCTAACCCTGCAATGATGCCGGATTCTTTGATAATCAGATGGGCTTGACCAAATTGGTCTTTGGATATAGATCCCAAGGTCGAGTGATCTCCAGTTCCGACATCTTCCAAAAGTGCCAACCGGATAAATTCATGAATTTTTTTGGCTGATAAATAAGGTAGGTTTTCCACATTCAAAATTAAAAAAAATAATGTGGTGTGCCTTTACATTTTGGCTTTAATAATATCAATACTGTAAATCCTCAAAACCTCAGATTTGGAATTACCCTTTATCAATACCCTGAATTGCTCACTTTTGGCCTGATAAGATCCCACATAAAAAACTGCCGGTCCGGGCAAACCCGCCTGATGTAGAAGATAAAAATCAACAGGTGGATATTTCATGAAAAATTCCTTTAAAATGTATTCAGCTTGGATTTTTGAGTAGTCACCGTTTTTTCCGTTGATATTCAACAGTACATTCTGATCAAAATATTTTGCTATTTCTTTGCTCGATCCTGTCTTAAAATGAAGGAAAAAGTCATCCATAGCCAGCTTTCCTGTGTTTAACACAGATGCTCCGGAAAACCAAAATATGGCAAATAAAAAGATTGCGAGAAGGGGTGATTTTTTCATTTCAATGAATAGTTCAAATATTAAGCCAAATCATTTTGATTTTTTAGTTTTTCTAAAAAAAAGTACCTGATCTATGCAAAACTGGTTTTGGTAAGTTAAAATACTTCATTCGGATCCAAGGAATTTGAAAAAATAAGCGGAGGAATTTTGTCCCCTTGGCAAAGAATAGGCAACTTTACAAGTTGATTGAATTTAATTTTCAATATTCCAAATTCTCTTTCCATGAACAATAAGAAAGTAGTATTAATGATTTTGGATGGATGGGGCATTGCGACCAATCCTGAGGTTTCTGCAATTGATAAAGCAAAAACTCCTTTTATTGACGGCCTGTATACCAAATACCCTCATTCCAAACTTCAGGCTTCAGGCTTGGCTGTAGGGTTACCGGAAGGCCAAATGGGAAATTCAGAAGTAGGACACATGAATATTGGAGCTGGTAGGGTAGTCTACCAAGACCTCGTCAGAATCAATCAAGCAGCAAAAGAAGGTGAGTTGGATTCCCATCCTGTTTTGGTGAAGGCATTTGAATATGCCAAAAAATCAAAAAAGAATGTCCACTTCATCGGACTTGTTTCTGATGGAGGTGTTCATGCCCATATCAATCACCTTAAAGCCCTGTGCGATGCGGCAAAAGCCAATGGAATGACAGATGTTTTTATCCATGCTTTTACAGACGGGCGGGATACCGATCCCAAAGGTGGGATCCATTATCTTACTGAACTGAAAGAACACCTTCAGCATTCTGTCGGAAGAATAGCTTCTGTCATCGGCAGGTATTATGCCATGGACAGGGACAAAAGATGGGAGAGGGTTAAGCTCGCTTATGATGCCATGGTTCACGGAGAAGGAGAAAAGTCCAAGGACATCATTGCCTCTATTACAAAATCTTATTCCAATGGGGTAACTGACGAATTTATCAGACCCATTATTCAGGTCAACGAGGCAGGGAAGCCACTTGCTGTGATCAAGGAAGACGATGTTGTGGTTTGCTTCAACTTCCGAACTGACCGAGGCAGGGAAATCACTCAGGTACTTACACAGCAGGACTTTGAGGATTTCAATATGAAAAAGCTCAAATTGGATTACATTACTTTTACTAATTATGATGATACTTTTAAGGATGTCAAAGTTCTTTATGACAAAGACAATCTGAACAATACTTTGGGAGAGGTTTTATCAAACAACGGTAAAAAACAGATCAGGATCGCAGAAACTGAAAAATATCCCCATGTGACTTTTTTCTTTTCTGGAGGAAGAGAAACAGAATTTGAAGGCGAGAGCAGGATACTTTGTCCTTCACCCAAAGTAGCTACTTATGATCTCAAACCTGAGATGAGTGCATTTGAAATTGCCAGTAAAATCAAAACGGAGCTCAAAAAGAAGGAAGTCGACTTTGTGTGCCTGAATTTTGCAAACCCTGACATGGTGGGACATACTGGAGTTTTTGAAGCAGCAGTGAAGGCCTGTGAGACTGTCGACGAATGTGCCAGACAAGTGATAACTGTAGGACTTGAGAATGGGTATACTTTTATTGTTATTGCCGATCACGGGAACAGTGACATGATGATCAATGAAGATGGAACCCCAAACACTGCGCATACTACCAATTTGGTGCCTTGTATTTTGGTAGACGACGATGATCAAATAGCGATTCATGATGGAAAACTAGGAGATCTCGCACCTACGATTCTTACTCTGATGGGAGTACCTATCCCGGCTGAAATGACTGGAAATGTCCTGATAAAATAATTTTATACATTTGTGAAGAAAGGATTCATTCATAAATACTTGAATGGATTCTTTTTCATTTACACCTAAGAGAAAATTTTGAAGATTATGAAACAAAGTTTTATTGCAGTTTTGATTTCATTGACCCTTGCAGGATGTGTTGTTGATATTAAAAGTGACGGACAGCCTGAAACCGTTTATTTTCCAATGAAAGATTATATTGAAGTGACCGCCTTGGGTTTGGATGGAATAGGTATTATCAAGGAGTTGAATGTAAATGGGGAAAAGGAAATAGTAAAGGATACGTTAAGTGAGGAAGCCTGGCTAAAGGAACTGGATTTTTTTGTCAAGTCGGATATAAGCCGGCCAAGCTTGGCAGGTTCTTATGAAACCCAGAGAAGTTCAGAATTTTTAATCCATACCCTGAAGGAAGGAGAAAAAGGAGAGGTTCAAAAAATTGTGGTCAGATATGAAGGGGAAATAATCAAAGAAGTAACTTTCCATATCAAAAACTCAAACCTTTTTTATAACTCTGAGACTAGGGGTGTAATATTCAACAAAAGCCAAACCGGCCGACTTGATCATTATGTAGTCGAAACCGTACAGAAAGTTATTTTTCTAAAACCAAATAAAATGATCGTGAAAGCTTCTGTAGCTTGGTGAAATTGAAGCCAAAAATTAAAATTGGCTTCGTTTAATATTTTTGAGGCATCATACAAAGGCAAAAAATACCAGCCAAATAATCAAAAGGATTCGAAGCAATATAGGTAGTGAAAATCTTATTATATAACCAAAGAAAGAAGGCATTTTGATACCGCTTTGTTCTGCTATGGATTTGACCATGAAATTCGGTCCATTTCCAATGTAAGTCATGGCCCCAAAGAATACCGAAGCAAGAGAAATAGCCATCAGCTCAAAGGCAGAATCGTGATAGTTGTTGAGTGCAAAATTTCTGACATCCTCTATTGAACCGATTTCTGCGCCTTGGGAGGCCATCGCAGCAGCTAAGAAGTTGAGGTAAGTAGGAGCATTGTCCAAAACTCCAGATAAAACACCTGTCCCCCAATACAAAGTGTTGTGTGTGATCAAAGCCGCACCTTCAGGAGACTTGGCAAAATTTCCAACCAATTCCAATGCAGGCATCATGGTTCCGAATATCCCTATAAAAATGAAAGCGACTTCGAGTATAGGCTCAAAATTAAATTCATTTCCTTTTATGGCTTTTTTATCGGCAAAGCGGAAACTCATATAGGCCACGGAAAGCATGATGATTTCTCTCAAAAAAGAGAATTTTTGCCCGTCATAATTAATTGCAGGAACCCAGTCAAGTACATTTGGGTCTAAAAATACTGATCCAATTATCACCAAAAGCCACAGGAAATTCCTCGAACCGATCAATGCAAATTTATTGGTATAGGTCATTTCTTCTTCAAGGGCATCTTCTTCATTTGCTTTGCCAAGCTTCTTGTCAATGAAATAAAATACCGAGGCCAACAAAATCAAAGCAAGGGCCCATGCAGGCCAATTGTATTCTATGGTCCAAAAGAAAGGTACACCTTTCAAAAAGCCTAGAAAAAGGGGAGGGTCACCGATCGGTGTCAAAGATCCACCTATATTGCTTACCATGAAGATGAAAAAGATAATATGATAGGGCTGGATATTTCCCTTGTTCAATCTAATAAAGGGTCTAATAAGTAACATAGAAGCACCTGTAGTACCGATCATGTTGGAGACCAAAGCTCCAACCAACAATAGGGTAACATTGGCAAATGGAGTTGCTTTTTTATCAATCTCAATCAAAATCCCTCCTGATGCAATATAAAGGGATGATAATAGGGCGATAAATTGGACATACTCGGCCAATGCATGGACCGGTCCATGTACATTGTGTAGCACAAACAGGTAGTAAAAGATCACCAGCATTGCTAATCCAACTGCAATTTTAGGGTAGTTGTGGTGCCAAAAGTTTTCATAAAACAAAGGCCCGGTTGCTATCATTAACAGCAATGCCACAAAAGGTATTACTAACCAAACAGGCGCTGACGGGTGATCCTTGTGTCCACCTTCATGCACACCTTGACCATCGTGGTGATGGTCGGCGCTGTCTCCAACTGCCATTTCCGTTTGGGTTTCTGTCTGGGCTATTGCCTCAGGGATCAGGCTTAAAAAAACCATCCCAAAAACAAATATAAAAACGGCAAATAGGTTCTTCATTAATTTTAAAATTAAGCAGTCTTTTTCAACAGTTTTGGTTTCAGAGAACCCTGGAAATTACATTAACCAATATACAAATTTGAATTTTATTTTCGCTAAACTACTTATTTTGAATGAAAAGGTCTGCATACTAAATAAGCTCCGAGAGGAATTAATTTAAAATTAACCCCTCTCGGCTGATGATTGGTAAAATGTTTATACCAACTGCTTTAATGCAATCTCTAGAGAGGTTTCTGCCACTTTGTTTTTGGAGCTTCTTTTTTCAAAAGTCTGTCGAAGAGCTGAATGAATAGTATTGCTGACATCGCTGAAAATGGCCTCATCTGTCAAAATTGCATGGTCTGACATAAGGTAAGCAAATACCCTCGCCATTCCGCAATTGGCAATAAAGTCAGGAATAAGCGATACTTTTTCATCAAGCCACTCGCCTATCGGACCAAAAAAAATCTCCGAATCTGCAAACGGAACATTCGCTCCGCAGCTGACGACCTCGAGGCCGGCATGGACCATCCTCTCGGCTTGGTCCTTGGTAACCAACCTTGATGCAGCTGCAGGGATAAAAATCTCACATCCCGTATCCCATATTTTTTTATTTATCTCCTCAAAAGGAATCATGTTGTCAGCCACAAGTTTATTGCCTTCCCTTTTGATAAACAGGTCTCTTATCTCATCAAGTGAAAAGCCTGACGGATTGATCAAGCCCCCGTCCCGGTCAATGATTCCAACAATTTTCACACCATCGACAGCCAAAAAACATGCTGCAGCAGCACCGACATTTCCCCAGCCTTGGATGATTGCCCGCTTGCCCTTAATGTTTCCTCCCCAGATAGAATAAAAATGCCTGATGGCTTCGGCCACTCCAAATCCGGTTATCATGTCGGCCACTTTATATTTTTTTGGTCCGTTGGGAGTATAGTGGGGGTCTTCCAAAACTTTTGAAACACCTTGTCTCAGTTGACCGATTTTTCTGATTTTTTCAGGCTCGGTAGCATGGAAATGACCGTTTACTATTCCCTCCTGAGGATGCCAAAGTCCGTAATTCTCCGTGATGGGAATGACTTCATGAATTTCATCGATGTTAAGGTCGCCGCCAGTTCCATAATAATTCTTCAATAATGGCATAACCGCTTTGTACCATCGTCTAAGGACTTCGTCTTTTCGTGGGTCGTTTGGGTCAAAATTGATTCCTGATTTTGCTCCACCAATGGCAGGGCCCGAAACCGTAAATTTGACCTCCATTGTTTTGGCAAGGGATTCTACCTCTCTCCTGTCAAGTCCTTTCCGCATTCTTGTGCCACCACCTGCAGCGCCACCACGGAGGGAATTGATGACAACCCATCCTTCTGCTTCGGATTCGCTGTCACTCCATTCAAAAATAATTTCAGGTTGCTTGTTCTCAAACTTTTTGAGTAGTTCTTTCATGGTAAATATTTGGGTTTATCAGCAGGCAAAAATAGAAATATTCTCCATGCTAAAAAGCCGGGTATTTATAATCCATGTACAAGACCTCCGCAATTGTCCTTCAAAGATCCGGTGACTGAAGACAATGAGTTATTTTCTTCTCTCATTTTTAGAACCCCCAAGAATGCAAATACAAGCGCCTCTTTGAAATTGATAAGCAAAGGATCTGCTTGGATGACTTCAATGTCAGATTCAAGTGACTCAGCTAATTTTTCCATAAAAAATGTATTGAAGGCTCCTCCTCCTGTTACGAGAACCCTTGTTTTTTCGCCTATCCTAGGGATCAGTATTTTATTAATCTGTTCGACATAATGGATAACAAGGGTATGAAGGACGTTTTCAGGTTTGTGTTCCTCACTCCAATCCAAAATCTGAAGGTAATCGTCAAGGTCCTCCCTTCCCAAAGATTTTGCCCCTTCGATCTGGTAATAGGGCAACTTGTTTAGCTGCTTCAGTACTTTTTTAAGCAGTTTTCCTTTCCTGGCCAGTTTGCCGTTTTTATCATAGGGTTTGCCACAAACTTCTGCAAAATGGTTGAGCAGGAGATTGAAAGGGCAAATATCAAATGCAATTCTTTTGCCTTCAGCTTCCATGCTGATATTGGCAATTCCCCCTAAATTGATACAATAATCATATTCTGAAAAAAGCAGCTTATCCCCTATGGGAACCAAGGGTGCGCCTTGACCACCAAGCTGAACATCCAACATCCTGAAATCATTTATCACCGGAATACCACTTGCAGCATGCAATGCCCATCCGTTTCCGATCTGAAGGCTGAGTTTTTTGGATGGCTGGTGAAAAACCGTATGGCCATGGGAGGAAACGACCTCCGCTTCTATGTCATTTTTTTGGATAAAATCGCGGACTTGTACGCCCATCCAATTTCCAAATTCTACGTCGAGAAGCGCTAGCCTATATCCATTCATGAGGTGGGATCGCTTCAGTTTTTTCCCGAGTTTCTTTGGAAAAGGCACTGTTTCGCTTGCTTGGATCTGAAAAGTCCAATGGTCTTTCTTTTCAAATTCACAATAGGCAATATCCAGTCCGTCGCCTGATGTACCTGACATCAAACCAATGACTTTATAGGTGGATTGGGTTTTCATGGGTTAATTTTTGTTAAATAATTCTCCCTAAAGTTAAATTTATTTTAATCAAAAAACGGGCTGTTGGAATTTGACTAATTTAGCCAAGGTCAATCACTATCGGATTTTGAATTTGAAGCAGCTTGTCGTAGATATCGGAAATTCAAGGATCAAAACAGCTCTTTTTGAGAATGACCTTCTCATGGAAGATTTCATTTTTGAAGATGTCTCCCTGTTTTTGAAGTACTCAAAAAACCAGGATTTCAAACATGCCATCATCAGTTCTGTTACCTATACTGAAGACCAACTTCAAGAGTTATTGAAATTTCCGTTTTTGTTTCTCAGTTCAAAGACACCTTTGCCATTTCAAAACTTGTATGCCACACCTGAAACATTGGGAGTGGATCGAAAAGCTGCAGTAATAGGCGCAAGGACGGTTTTTCAAAACTATCCTATCCTTGCCATTGATTTGGGGAGTTGTATAACCTATGATTTTATGGATGAATCAGACAGGTATTTTGGAGGCGCGATCACTCCGGGGCTGCAGATGAGATTCAAAGCGATGAACCAACAAACAGCAAGGCTTCCATTAGTGGATTTGGAACTGGGGCAGCAGCCCAAGCTTACCGGAGACAGTACAGTTACGGGTTTAAGGTCTGGAGTATATTATGGAATCAGGTTTGAAATGCAGGGATTTATCCATGCTTATCAGACCCAACACGCGGATTTGAAGGTCATTATTTGTGGAGGTGACTCAAAAATCTTTGAAAGCTTAACAAAAGACCACATATTTGTAATCCCTAATTTGGTCCTGCGAGGATTGAATAGAATATTAAGCTACAATGTCAATTACCAATAGGATTAGATTTCTGGGTGTGTTATGCACCTTTTTCATTTACACACAAGCTTTCCCACAGTCAAGTGCTTCTACTTACAGTGCTCTTGGTTTGGGGGAATTCAACTATGCAGGACTTACCCAAAATCAGGGAATGGGCGGATTGGGAATAAGTTTCGGAACAGGATGGGGGGTAAACTATATGAACCCGGCCCTGTCTACGAGAAACACCATATTTAATTTTCAAGCTGCACTTAACTATAAAAGAATCAATGTCTCGAGTTCTGTAGGAAAGGAGACTATTGATGGAGGGGGACTTTCATATGTAGGCTTATCTTTCCCGGTCAAATCCGGTAAAAGAACGCTTGGAATGGGTATTGGACAGATTTCAAGTGTGAGTTACAGCATTCTGGTAAAGGGAGATGTTACCAATTCTGATTTCAGTTCAATTAATAGAGTGGAAGGAGAAGGTGGTATTTCTGAGGCATATCTCTCTTATGGCTTTGTATTGGCAAAAAACTTGAGTTTAGGAATACACGGTTCCTATTTATTTGGATCTACTATACGTACCAATCAATTGGCATTGCTCGATCCTGAAGATACTGAATTCGGATCTCAGACTGAATTTTATCAAAGATTGACCGTCAGTGATATCACTTTCAAAGGAGGAATGCATTATTATTTCAAAGCGGGGGATAAAAGCAACATCCATGTTGGTGCCACTTATCATGCATTTGGAAATATTAATGGAAAAGAATTTGCCAAGATTGCTGATTTTGGACAAGCTAGCAGGCCGGATTCAGATGGAGATATCCTGAGTGACAATGTAAAGGGAACGGTTTTTATACCAAGTAACTTAGGCTATGGGATTTCTTATGAAAAAATAAATAAATTTGTAATTGGTCTAGAAGCACAAATGCAAAATTTTAGCCAATATAGATCATTTTCTGGAGATCAGGGAGAACTAGGTGATACTTACAGGGTTGCAATCGGCGGTCAGCTTATTCCGAACTTTTCAACGGTCAGTAATATATTCAAAAGGTCGACAATCAGGTTCGGTGTTGAATACCAGCAAACTCCATTCATATTGAACCAGACCCAGATCAATGATATTGGCATCAATTTTGGAGCTTCGGTACCTATCAACAGTTTATCGTTGATGAACTTTGCGGTTAAGTTTGGTTCGAGGGGTACCCTCGATAATGGCTTGATTAAAGAAGATTACTTTGGGGTTACCTTAGGATTCTCATTGAATGATAACACCTGGTTTTACAAACGCGTATTCGAATAACACTAACAGATATGAAACTTAAAAACGCACTCATCGGGTTATTTACCCTTAGCCTCGTAGGAATGGCTCAAGCTCAGGATGGTTGGAATTGGCCGTCTGGTGAAGAAACAGAAGCAAAAGCACGTGAAAAAAATGCCGCTTATGTGGACTATATGAAATCTGAGCAGTTTGTAGAAGCGACAAAACCGCTTCATTGGCTCCTTGTCAATACTCCTGATCTGAATGAGTCCATTTATATTTATGGGGTGGATGTCTATAAAGGTGCAGTCAGTTCCACTACCGATCCTGTCCAAAAAAGAATTTATCAGGATTCTGTCATGAAAGTTTATGATCTTAGAAAAGAAAATTTTGATAACGAACCTAAATGGATGGAAAACAAGGCATATTATGGCTATCAATTTT
>NZ_CDSBKL010000092.1:0-12307 GCF_977115555.1 Aquiflexum sp. | reverse complement strand
TTTTTATTTTAGCCAACCTAATTTCTTGTTTTTTATGCCTTTGATTGGAAAATCCACCTACGGAAAACCACCCAAATTCCTTTTCAACGGACATTTGGAAACGATCATTCCCAGTATTTTCAGGAAAATCCAAGGAGTCCAATATTCACGGGAAAAGATCAATACACCTGACGGGGATTTTTTGAATATTGATTGGTCAATAATTGGAAGCAAAAAACTCCTTATCATTTCACATGGCCTCGAAGGCAGTTCGGACAGGCACTATGCCATGGGATTGGCCAAATTATTCAACCAACATGGATTTGATGCTTTGGCTTGGAACAACAGATCCTGCGGTGGTGAAATGAACAAAGGACCCATATTGTACCATCATGGCGCTTCTTATGATTTGAAAACAGTCATTGATCATGTGGAAAAAAACCAATCCTATGAGGCTTACTTTTTGGCCGGAATCAGTATGGGAGGGGCACAGACCTTGAAATATTTGGGTGAAAATGGCTTGGGCTTGAATCCCAAAATCAAAAAAGCAGCTGTCTATTCCACACCCTGCAACCTTCCGGATTCTGCGGCGACACTGAAAGAGAAGCGGAATGCTTTTTACAAAAACCGTTTTCTCGGTAAGTTGAAAGCCAAAATGCAGGTCAAAGGAGAGCAGTTTCCGGGGTTGGTGGATTTGGATTTGCTGAAATTGGTTAAAGATTTTGACACCTTTGACACCCACTTCACTGCCAAAGTCCATGGATTCAAAGACGCGCAGGATTTTTATAGAAGTGTAAGTGCAGACAATTGGATGCCTGCTATACAGATCCCGACTTTGATCATCAATGCACTCAATGATCCGTTGATCATGGGCCGTTGTTTTCCCGTCAAGCTTGCCGAAACACATCCCCATATTTTTCTTGAAATGCCAAATAGGGGAGGGCACACCGGATTTTTGGTTCACGGGCAGGAATTCACCTGGGCCGAATACAGGTTTTTGGAGTTTTTAGGAAAAGATTGATTTACCTTACTTCTCAATTTTCATTTGATTATTTTCAAGCTTCCAATAAACCTTCCCATGAAAACCAAATCCAATAGTTTTTGTCAAAAAATGTCAAGAATTCTTTGCCTGCTGCTACTTTTTTCCCTATCCGTTTCAGCCCAGCAAATCCAAGGACCAAAGCTGATCGTCAGGGGAGATGATATGGGCTCGAGCCGCTCTGCAAATCTTGCAAGCATAGAGACTTTTGTCAACGGTATAGAAACCTCCATCGAGCTGATGGTCGTCACGCCATGGTTTCCCGAAGCTGCGCAAATGCTACGAAAAAACACTGGAATTGATGTAGGGCTGCACTTGGTCATCACTTCCGAATGGGATGGAATCAAATGGCGACCTTTGACCCAAACGCCGAGTCTTGTGGATAAAGAGGGTTACTTTTTACCGATGATAAGTCCCAACAAGAATTATCCCGGTCTGGCGATCACAGAAAACAAGTGGAACCTTCAGGAAATAGAGCAGGAGTTCAGGGCACAGATTGAGTTTGCCTTGAAGCATGTTCCCCAAATCAGCCATCTTTCAGGGCATATGGGTTCAACAGGTTTTGATCCCAAGGTGGCCGAAATGGTGGACCGCCTGTCTTCGGAATATGATCTGCCGGTAATGAGTAGGGCAGTGATGCAGGGTTTGGGGATTTCGGGAACGACATATGATGGAGCCAAAACCAGCTCCGCAGAAAAAGAAGCTGCATTTCTCCGCATGCTTGACAAGCTTGAGCCCGGCAAAAGTTACATGTTTGTAGACCATCCTGCCTACGACAACATCGAAATGCAGGGGGTAGGGCATATCGGCTATGAAAATGTGGCCGAGGACCGTCAAGGCGTCACGGATACCTGGACGAGTGAAAAGGTTAAACAAGCCATTTCTGATAAAGGGATAGCGTTGGTCAATTTCCCTTCTTTGGCCAAAGCATTGCCCAGAAACAATCCCGCAGCCGAAAATGTAAATCCAAAAAATATTACTAATTATTTGGAAGCTGTAAAAGCCAGCGGACAGGACCTTCACAGCCTGATGATACTTCGCCATGGCAAAGTGGTGGCAGAACATTACTTCGGAGACAATGCAGCCAATAAACCCCATGTGCTTCATTCTGTCAGCAAGACGTTTACTTCTACGGCCATTGGCTTTGCCGTTCAGGAAGGACTGCTCAAAGTCAGTGACAAAGTTATTTCATTTTTTCCCGACAAACTGCCTTCCGAGGTAACTGAAAACCTGAAAAAAATGGAAATCAGGCATCTTTTGACCATGACTGCAGGACATGACACAGACCCGACTAGGGCCACAAGAGGCGAAACAGAGAAGGATTGGGTGGAAGCTTTCTTGGCATTTCCTGTTGAACATGAGCCTGGTTCGATGTATGTCTACAACAGCCTTGCGACCTACGTCCTTTCAGCCATACTTCAAAAATCCACTGGGGAAAGGGTGATAGATTACCTGCAGCCGAGGTTATTCAGGCCTTTAGGAATTGTGGCAGCACGATGGGAAGAAAGTCCGCAGGGAATTCCTGTCGGTGGATGGGGACTTCATCTAAAAACAGAAGACTTGGCCAAGCTTGGACTCTTTTATCTCCAAAAGGGAAAATGGAATGGCAAACAGTTGCTCTCAGAAGCTTGGATAGAAGAGGCAAGCACCGCGCAAGTTCCTTCATTGCCCGCCGGTGTCAAAAGAGAAAACCTCAAAGTAAAAGCAAAAGACAGTGATTGGCTTCAGGGATATGGCTACCAATTATGGAGAAGCCGTCACAATTCTTACCGTGCTGATGGCGCCAATGGGCAGTTTATTTTGATCCTTCCGGAAAAAGACGCAGTTATTGTGGCCACAGCCAATATTCAGGACATGCAGGGGGAACTCGACCTGATCTGGAAGCATCTATTGCCGGGATTGAAGTAGTGACGACCCTACTTCCCAAACCTCTTCAAAGCCAAATCACAGACAGTTCCGCCGATCGACAGGGAACTCGTTGCGGCAGGAGAAGGGGCGTTCAGAACATTGATTGCAAACTCGCTTTCTTTGATACTAAAATCATCCAATAACCCACCTGTACGGTCGCAAGCCTGTGCGCGTACGCCTGCACCGCCATCTACCAAATCCGATTCAGTAATATCGGGTATCAATTCCTGAAGCGCTTTGGTGAATGCAGCTTTGGAAAAAGAGCGGTAAATTTCTCCCATTCCTGTTTTCCAATATTTGGCAGCCACTTTTTGGAATCCTGGCCACGCCAAGGTTTCTCTCAATTCTGCCAAATTGATATCGGTACGTTTATATCCTTCCCGTTTGAATGCCAAAACTGCATTGGGACCTGCTTCCACTCCACCTTTCATCATGCGTGTGAAGTGAACCCCTAAAAATGGAAAATTGGGATCAGGAACAGGATAAATCAGGTTTTTGACTAGGTATTCCCTTTCCTTTTTGATTTTGTAATATTCTCCTCGGAATGGAATGATTTTGACATCAATATCTTCTGTTTGGTTCATTTGGGCAACCTTATCTGAATACAAGCCTGCACAGTTGATTACCAATTTTGCAGCAAATTCTTGAATTCCCGTATTGATATAAGAAATACCTTTTAAGGTATTTATTTTCAATACCTTATGGTTAAAAAATATTTCTCCTCCCAACGATTTAAACTTTTTCTCATAGGCTTGAGCCACGACTTTATAATCAACAATTCCTGTTTGCGGTACGTGGATAGCAGCAACCCCGGCGCAATAGGGTTCATAATCTCTCAATTCATCCAAACTGATGGATCTTGTACCTATAAGTCCATTCTGCAAACCCCTTTCCAAAAGCCCGTTCAAAATCGGAACCTGTTCATGTCTGGTTGCGACGACTACTTTGCCTGTCAACTCATAAGGAACATTCTCTTCCTGACAAAACCTGATCAGTTCATGGTAGCCATTGATACAGTTGGTGGCTTTCAGAGAACCCGGCTTATAATACAGTCCTGAATGGATGACCCCGCTGTTGTTGCCGGTCTGATGCTTTGCTACCTCGGATTCCTTTTCGAGAATGGCGACTTTCAGGTCAGGTTTTTGTTGCTTGATTTTTAAGCCAGTGGCCAAGCCAACTATTCCTCCGCCTACAATGATGATATCGTATGTCATTTTCAGTATAATTGCAGACAAATATAAGGATGGGATTTATTTTTGAACAGTATAATTTTGAGGTATAAAACTATGTAGTGTTCTTATTCCATCTCAAAAAAAACAGAATCAGAACTTTTCCAAGACTTTTGCGTGTTTTGAGCCGTACCTTTAAACCATTATGAAAAGAATACTTTTATCAGTGATTATTTTTTTTGGCTTTTTGAGTGTTTCTCTTGCCCAATATGTCATTAAAGGTAAAGTAACGGACATAGAAACCGGCGATCCGATTCCCTTTGCAAGTGTGATTCTGAAAGGAACCAAAGTAGGGATTACTACTGATTTTGAAGGAAATTATACAATTTCGACTTCTGTCAAAGCGGATAGCCTTCAGGTAAGTTATGTGGGATACATATCCCAAAGCAAACCGGTAGTCTATTCCCAATCTATTCTTATCAATTTTCAATTGGTTCCCTCTACTTTCAACCTCTCAGAGTTTGTCTTTGAATCAGGTGAAAACCCGGCTTTTCCTATAATTCGAAAAGCTGTGGAGATGAAAGAGAAGTTTGATAAGAGAAATTTAACAGCCTATGAATCCGAAAACTATACCAAAATAGAATTGGATCTGGATGAGGTCGAAGGGGCTTTCAAAGAAAGAAACCAAGTCAAAAAAGTCATCGCTGTGATGGACAGCATCAAGCAGCTGACCAATGATGAAGGCAAAAAAATCCTGCCTGTTTTCTTCTCGGAAACCTATTCCAAATTCTATTTCCGGACAGATCCTTTATTGAAAAAGGAAGTCATCGAAAACTCTAAACTGAGCGGTGTGGGAATTACCGATGGGACGACAGTTTCCCAAATCACAGGTTCGGCATTTCAGGAATATAATTTTTATAAAAACTGGCTTACCATAGTAGAAAAGGAATTTGTCTCCCCGATCGCCGATGGTTGGAAGACTTATTATGATTTCGACCTGATGGATTCATTGATGGTCGGGGAAGATTTTTGCTACATGCTTAAAGTTTATCCACTCCGTGAACAGGATTTGGCGTTCAACGGCACGATTTGGATCAGAAAGGAAGATTATGCACTCAAGCAGGTGGATTTGACGATACCAAAATCCGCTAACCTTAATTTCATCGAAAGGATCAAAATCCAACAGGAATTGGTGGCGACAGATGCCGGGCCATTGCTTCCATCCAAAACAAGGGTTTTGATAAAAATCTCCAAAATCACTGAAAATACGGTGGGTCTGCTTGCCAAATTCTACAATTCAGGACAAAATTTCATAGTAAATAACCCGAAGCCTCCGAGTTTCTATTTTCAAGCCATACAGCTCAAAGAAAATTTTGACAAGGGCACGGAAGAGTTTTGGCAAAGTGTAAGACCCGAGCAGCTTTCTGACCAGGAAATTGTCTCCCGTCAGATGGTGGATACCCTCAGCAGGATTCCGGTGATCAGGTTTTATTCAGAGGGAATCAAGTTTTTGGGGACAGGATTTTTGCCTGTTGGGAAAGTTGACCTAGGACCTTGGACAGGTCTGTTGAATTACAATAATGTGGAAGGACTCAGATTGGGTGCAGGACTCAGGACAAACCTCAAATTCAGCAACAAATATGTTCTTTCAGGTTATTTGGCTTATGGATTTACAGACAAACAGTTCAAATACTTCCTCTCGGGCACCAAAATCCTTGACCGAAAAAGATGGACAACCATTCAGATCAATACCCAAAGGGAAATCGATCAGGTCGGATTGGAGATGGAGAACCTTTCGCTCAACAGTATATTTCTTGCCGCATCGAGGTTTGGAACATTAATCAAGCCTTATTATGCTAAATATTATAGGCTGATCACTCAGCGGGAGGTATTCAAAGGCTTTAACCTGACTGCGGGATTTACAAGGAAAGAATTCGATCCTTTATTTGATTTTAACTATTTAAATGAGTCAACTGGTACTTATCAAAACAGGTTTGACCTTGCGCAAGTCAACCTTGGAATCAGGTATGGAAAAGATGAAGTAAACATCATTAATGACAATTATAGGATTTCGCTTGGTCCGGTAAAATGGCCGGTTTTTGATTTTAGGTTTACACAAGGGTTGAACAGTCTTGGAGGAGATATAGATTACCAAAAATATGTCTTGAGTGCGTACCAAAAACTCAATTTGGGACTGTTAGGGGTCTCTAGGTATGAATTAAGGTCGGGTTTTGTCCGAGGTACAGTTCCTTATCCATTGCTAGAAAATCACATCGGAAACGAGACCATTTTTTATACCACCGTGGCCTTCAACTTGATGAATTTCAATGAATTTGCGAGTGATAGGTTTGCAAGTATAAGTTATCGTCACTCCTTTGAGGGTTTTGGTTTAAATTGGATTCCATTGATCAAAAAACTCAAATGGAGGGCAGTCGCCAATGCAAACGTACTTTGGGGTTCAGTCAGCGATAAAAACCTGATGAATTCATTTGTTCTGGACGAAGAGGGAAATCCTATTCCTCCATTTGGTAGGTTGGATCAAAATCTGCCATACATGGAAGTTGGCTATGGCATAGAGAATATTTTCAAGTTCTTCAGGGTGGATTTTTTCCATAGATTAACCTATTTGGACAATCCCGGAGCAAGGCCTTTTGGGGTGAAAGTGAGTGCGCAGATTATTCTCTAAGCTTTTGGAATATTTTACTCCCGGTTTCAATGGCTAATTATGAATTTAAAAAATAATGGACTTTGTTGCTTTTATCTTTAAAAAAGCCAACATCAATTTGCATATTTGCATCACCAAAACACATCTGTTTGTAAAGATGTGATGTTTCATCAAGTTAAATCAATAAATGTCTAACCAACAGATCAAAATTACGCTTCCCGACGGTTCGGACAGGGAGTATGAAAAAGGAGTTTCAGGGCTACAAATTGCACTTAGTATCAGCGAGGGTCTAGCCAGAAATGTGCTTGCAGCAAAAGTAAACGGTGAGGTTTGGGATTCAAGCAGACCCATTCACCAAGATTCCAAAGTCCAACTTTTGACTTGGAATGACGCCGAAGGAAAGAATACTTTTTGGCATTCCTCCGCCCACCTGATGGCAGAAGCCTTGGAGGCGCTTTATCCAGGTACAAAATTCGGAATAGGTCCTCCTATAGAAAATGGATTTTACTATGATGTGGATTTTGGAGACAAATCTCTTGACGGCTCTGAGCTTGAAAAGATTGAAGCCAAAATGATGGAATTGGCAAAACTTAAAAGCGAATATATCCGGAAAGAAGTTTCCAAAAAAGACGCTGTTGCCTACTTTACAGAAAAAGGAGATCCATACAAACTTGACTTGATCGAAGGCTTGGAAGACGGTTCGATTACTTTCTATGAGCAGGGTAATTTTACCGATCTCTGCCGTGGCCCTCATATTCCCAATACAGGTTTTATCAAATCGGTAAAACTCCTCAACATCGCCGGAGCATATTGGAGAGGTGATGAAAAAAACAAGATGCTGACCCGTATCTATGGTATTACTTTTCCAAAGGCCAAAGAACTTCAGGATTACCTTTTCATGCTTGAAGAAGCTAAAAAGCGTGACCACAGGAAACTTGGAAGGGAATTGGAGTTGTTTACTTTTTCCGAAAAAGTCGGCATGGGATTGCCTCTTTGGTTGCCAAAAGGAACACTTCTTCGTGAGCGTTTGGTAAACTTCATGAAAAGGGCTCAGGATAAGTCAGGTTACCAACAAGTAGCGACTCCCCATATTGGTCATAAAGCGCTTTATGAAACTTCAGGCCATTATGAAAAATACGGGAAAGATTCCTTTCAGCCAATCCACACTCCTAATGAAGGGGAAGAGTTTTTGTTGAAGCCAATGAATTGCCCCCATCATTGTGAGATTTACAAGCACAAGCCTAGGTCATATAAGGATCTTCCGATCAGGTATGCCGAGTTTGGAACGGTTTACCGCTATGAACAAAGCGGGGAATTGCATGGATTGACTAGGGTTCGTGGATTTACACAAGATGATGCGCATATTTTCTGCAGGCCTGATCAGGTAAAGGAGGAATTTATTAAAGTCATTGACTTGGTTTTATATGTATTCAAAGCCTTGGGATTTGATGACTATACTGCGCAGATATCATTGAGAGATCCTGAAAAAAAGGAAAAATATATCGGAACAGATGAAGCTTGGGAGAAAGCTGAATCTGCTATCGTTGAAGCAGCAGCTGAAAAGGGATTGGAAACTGTAACCGAGTTGGGCGAAGCCGCTTTCTATGGCCCAAAACTTGATTTCATGGTCAAAGATGCTTTGGGTAGAAAATGGCAACTTGGAACCATTCAAGTCGATTATAACCTTCCGGAAAGGTTCCAATTGGAATATATAGGTTCGGATAACCAAAAGCACAGGCCTGTGATGATTCACAGAGCACCTTTTGGTTCTTTGGAAAGATTCGTGGCGGTTTTGATTGAGCATTGCGCCGGTAATTTTCCTCTCTGGTTATCGCCTGAGCAAATTACTATTCTACCTATTTCAGAAAAATTCATTGAGTATGCTCAAGAAGTGAAAGCAATTTTGGAAGAGCAGGATATCATCGGAATGATAGATAACAGAGATGAAAAAATCGGACGAAAAATCCGGGATGCTGAAGTTAAGAAAATCCCATTCATGTTGATTGTCGGAGAGAAAGAACAGCAGGAAGGTAAGATTTCGGTCAGGAAACATGGAGAAGGCGATATTGGAAGTCTTTCTCCGGTTGAATTTGTATCCTATTTCAAAGGAATAATAGGAGAGTCACTTAAAAATTAAATTAATCGGTAATAATGAGGCAGATTTTTTAAATCTCAAATTAATTCCGATATTTGCACGCAATTTCATTAAATAACAACAAGAATTTGAAAGGAAAACCACCGTTCAGACAGAGACAAGAAGAACCTTACAAGGTTAATGACAGGATCAGAGCAAGGGAAGTCAGAGTCGTAGGAGACTACGTAGAAGGCGGAAACGCTGTTTTGACACTCGCTCAAGCCTTAAAAGTAGCCGAAGAGAATGAACTTGATCTCGTAGAAATTTCTCCAAATGCCACACCACCTGTATGTAAGGTGATTGACTATGCGAAATTTAAATACGAACAGAAAAAGAAGCAGAAGGAAATCAAAGCCAATGCTGCCAAGACTGTTTTGAAAGAAATCAGATTTGGACCAAATACCGATGACCATGATTTCAATTTCAAATTGAAACATGCCATCAACTTCTTAAAAGAAGGGGCAAAAGTGAAGGCTTATGTCCATTTTGTGGGAAGGTCTATCGTATTTAAGGAAAGAGGAGAGATGTTATTATTGAGATTTGCCCAGGAGCTTGAGGATTATGCCCAAGTAGAACAACTACCCAAACTCGAAGGAAAAAGGATGTTTTTGTTCTTGGCTCCAAAGTCATCTAAGAAATAATTTCAACAAACAAATACAGTTATGCCTAAAGTAAAAACAAAATCAGGTGCAAAAAAGAGGTTTACCTTGACAGGTACCGGCAAAATCAGAAGAAAGCATGCTTACAAAAGCCACATTCTGACCAAAAAATCAACCAAAAGGAAGAGAAATCTTACCAAAATGGGAATGGTTCATGAGTCAGATGAAGGAAGAGTAAAAGCAATGTTGAGAATCGGTTAATTCCAATTCCATTTCATTTGAAAATTAGGTTTATTTATTCACCAGGCGCTTCGGTATACAAGATCAACTGAGAAAAAGGTTGACACCAAGAGTCAAAAAATCAAAAAAATTATGCCAAGATCAGTAAATTCGGTTGCTTCAAGAGCAAGAAGAAAAAAAGTCCTAAAAGCAACAAGAGGCTACTTCGGAAGAGGTAAAAACGTTTGGACGGTAGCCAAAAACAAGTACGAAAAAGGTTTACAGTACGCTTACAGAGACAGAAAAGCCAAGAAAAGAGAATTCAGGGCTTTATGGATCCAGCGTATCAATGCAGGTGCCAGAGAATTTGGTATCTCATACTCTCAATTTATGGGATTGTTGAAAAAAGCAGACATCGAATTGAACAGAAAAGTTCTTGCAGATTTGGCTATGAATCATCCTGAGGCATTCAAAGCTGTTGTTGAAAAAGTAAAATAAGAACGCACTTTCTTATTTTAATATAAAAGCCCCTTAAATGGGGCTTTTTTTATGACTATTTTTCAATGAGTCGGGTTCAATTTCAGATTTTTTGGTATATTACAAATGTCCACCAATTCAAGAAATCAACCTTTAAAATCGCGTAAGCATTTGATTCTGAAGGTTTGGGATTTTAGTGAAAAAGGTTTATGAAAGCTAACAGGAAGGTCTTAACTTGATTAGTTGATAATTACATTGTGTTTAAATAAAAAAAGCTTCTCACAAGGAGAAGCTAAGTGTAGCGAGGAGGGGAGTTGAACCCCTGACCTCAGGGTTATGAATCCTGCGCTCTAACCAACTGAGCTACCTCGCCAAATCGGATTGCAAATATGAGGTCTTAAGTCTTGAATTGCAAACAAAATGTTTCAAAAAAAGTGACTTTTTGTTAACTAAATTAAAATAATAATGGTAAAAAATAAGTTTGTTGCTGATTATCAAATCAATACTTCAAGGAAAATTTTATTCCCGTATTTAAGTACTGCAAGTGGCTTGGCCGAGTGGTTTGCTGATGATGTGAATATCAATGAAGATAAAACATATAAGTTTCATTTTGATGGTGAAGACCATCACGCCAGAATAACTGCGTTAAGGACCAACATGCATGTTAAGTTTGAATTTTTTGATCCAGCAAACCCGGAGGAAAAGGACCATTCATTTATTGAATTTAAGGTAGATGAAAATGAACTGACCCAAACCATGTTTTTAAAAGTCATTGACTACAGCGATTCTTACGATGATGAAGAGTTGGAATCTATTTGGGAAAGTCTGATCCATACACTCAAAGAAATTATAGGAGGATAGTGAGAGTATTTTCTGTTCTTATGAAAATATTTCCAACCTTTGCCGTTACAATTCTAAGTAGAGGTTTTCATAATTAATGAAGAAAATTGATAAATTGATTTTGGGGTCTTTTATAGGACCCTTCTTTTTGACCTTTGTGGTGGTGGATTTTATTCTCCTTACCGTAAACATGCTCAAATATTTTGATGAAATCTTTGGTAAAGGCCTTAGCTTTTGGATTTACATGGAGCTGTTTTCCTATTTTGTTATAAGCATTTCCCCTATGGCATTGCCTTTGGCTGTTTTGCTTTCAGCTTTGATGACTTTTGGTAATCTCGGAGAGCATTTTGAATTGACAGCATTAAAAAGTGCAGGAATTTCTCTAGTAAGGGCCTTATTGCCAATCGGGGTATTTGTATTTTTTCTGACTATTGCTGCGTTCCTTTCAAATAATTTTCTTGTCCCAAAAGTGAATCTCAAGACTTTTGGACTTCTATATGATATAAGGATGAAATCTCCCGCTCTCGATATTAAGGAAGGTGTTTTTTATAATGGAATCCCAAATTATAGTATCAAAGTGAACCAAAAGTTGGATGAAGTCAGGCTTAATGACATTATCATTTACAATCATGCCGATGGACAAGGAAATATTAACGTTATATTAGCAGATTCAGGAAGGATGGAGCCTTTTTTTAACAACAACTATATGAAGCTGACTTTATATAATGGAGTTAGCTACAAGGAGTCTAGATCACAAAGGGGTATAAGCGAAAAGCCGGTTGACTTTAGCAGAACTATTTTTTCAGAAAACCAAATTGTCTTTGACCTTGCATCTTTTCAGCTGAATCGAACCCCGGAGGATTTATGGTCTACAAACCGTTCAATTAAAAATATTGCCCAACTTAAGGTCGGACTTGATTCCATGAGTTCTGAAATCAATCAGATTGTATATTATAACTATCTCAACACAGAATCCTCTTATCCCTATTTTACTAGAGAAAGAAAATTAACACCTCCAAAGGAGGTTACAAGTAGGAAGGAGAGAGATGATTCCATTAAAATCGCCAAAACAACCCTAAAGAATCAAAAAGAAGCCAATTTGGTTTTGGCAGGGTCCAAATCTGTTGATTCCTTAAATCAAAAGGCCTTTTCCCTAAATGATGATACGGTAAATGTCCTTAAGAAAGAATTGGTATTTGAGAAAGATTCTATTCCAGATTTGGCCATTCCAAAAAAGGAAAAAATCAATACATCGCTTGAGTCCTCAATAGATACCTC
>NZ_CDSBKL010000091.1:0-12382 GCF_977115555.1 Aquiflexum sp. | reverse complement strand
TAATGTTGCGGCTGCACCGGCAACGGTTAATGTTTGGAGAAATTTTCTTCTGGATTTCATAAGGGTAATTTAAACGTTTAAAGATAAAAATTTAAATTGCTTCCTGAAATCGATAGCCAAAATAATCAAAACGACATGAATAACAGGAAGCTTGGGAAAACAGGATGGGCCATTTCGGAGATTTCATTAGGCACTTGGCAAGTAGGAGGCGGATGGGGAAAACCTTTTGACGGCAAACTTGCCAATAGAATAATTCACACAGCAATCGATCAAGGGATCAATTTTATAGATACTGCAGATGTATATGATGGCGGTTTGAGTGAAGCAGCCGTAGGAAAAGCAGTAAGGGAAAGCCCTGAAAGAATATTTGTCGCCACAAAATGCGGAAGACAAATCCAACCTCATGTCAATGAAGGTTATACCCCAAAAATCCTGAGGACATTTGTGGAAGATTCTCTTAGAAATACAGGTCTGGATGCGGTAGACCTTATTCAACTCCACTGCCCACCTTCTCTTGTCTATAGTCGGGATGAAATATTTGAACTTTTTGAAAGGTTAAAGGAAGAAGGGAAAATCAATGCAATGGGTGTCAGTGTAGAGACTGTCGATGAGGCATTGGCTGCCATGAAATATGAGATCGTTTCTTCGATCCAAGTCATATTTAACATGTTCAGGCTGAAGCCTTCTGAAACTTTATTCTCCCATCCCGAAATAGACAATTTCGGGATAATTGCACGTGTTCCCTTAGCTAGTGGGTTATTGACCGGAAAACTTACCGCCGAAACCATTTTTTCAAAAGAAGATCACCGACTGTTCAACAGGAAGGGCGAAGCTTTTGACAAAGGGGAAACCTTCTCGGGTGTAGATTACCAAAAAGGGCTTCAGGCAGTGGAAGAACTAAAACAAATTTTCCGGGAAAGTGAGTCTTTGGCCTCTTGGGCCATCAAATGGGTGCTGATGTTTCCCCAAGTAACTACGGTAATTCCCGGTGCCTCAAAAATCGAACAGGTTATTTCGAATGTGGAAGCGTCCAATTCACCTCAGATTTCATCGGTCCAGATGGAAGCTGTCAGAAATATCTACGAAAGGTATTTCAAAGCCGATATCCATCATTTGTGGTAGAAGAAGAATGTTAAAACCTAGGAGCAAGGGAAAATTTTCCATGATCAATAAAACCTGAAATGGATTATTGAAAATTGATAACTGAAAATGACCTACTTTCTCATTACTAAAAAACTGACCACTGATAACCGTTTACTGACCATTATTTACCAACAACATGTCCAAAAGGGTACT
Organism: Aquiflexum sp.; assembly: GCF_977115555.1. Lineage (NCBI taxonomy): Bacteria > Pseudomonadati > Bacteroidota > Cytophagia > Cytophagales > Cyclobacteriaceae > Aquiflexum > Aquiflexum sp. The sequence goes on along the minus strand of NZ_CDSBKL010000091.1, from coordinate 11,086 downwards.
AATCATCACTTATTATTGGCCTCCCTCTGCCGGTTCGGGTGTACAGCGATGGTTGAAGTTTGCAAAATATTTGCCTGAATTTGGTTGGGAACCGGTAATATTTACCCCTGAAAATCCTGATTTTGAATTGAAGGATGAAAGTATGCTAATAGAAATCAAACCTCCATTGGAGGTGTTGAAATTCCCAATATGGGAACCTTATGGTCTTTTCAGGAAATTGAAAAAAGAAAAACTCTCAGATACTGCCAAAGTCCTTGAAAAGAAAAAAAAGTCTTTGACCGATAAGGCTGGAATCTGGCTCAGGGCCAATGCCTTGATTCCTGACCCTAGGAGGTTTTGGGTGAAACCTTCTGTGGCCTTTTTGACTGATTTGATAGAAAAGGGTCAGTTTGATGCCATCATCACCACAGGTCCGCCCCATAGTTTGCATTTGATAGGATTGGAACTCAAAAGGAAAACAGGCATCATTTGGTTGGCGGATTTTAGGGATCCCTGGTCCAAGTGGGAATTCTTGGATACCCTTCCAATGCTGGATTGGGTTAGGAGGAAACATGAATCTCTGGAAAAAGAAGTTTTGCTGGAATCAGATGCCATCATTACTATTAGTCCCACCTTCCAAAAAGATTTTGAAACACTTTCAGGAAGAAAAATAAACATTATTACCAATGGCTTTGACACTACTGATTTACCGGAAAATTGGGAATCATTCCATCCCTCTTCCAAGGAGATAGAAATTCTATATACAGGTGTGATCGATGCGATCAGAAATCCAATCCCTTTCCTAATAGCTTTAAAGGAGGTTTTTGAGAAAAAGGCAATAAAAGTTACTTTGCGTTTTGTAGGCAAAGTTTCTGAAAATGTCAAATCCTTTATAGAATCAGATTCTTGGCTCCAAAATCACATCAGATTGGAAGGATATGTGTCTCATGGACAAGTGTTTTCTTTTTACAAAAAAGCGCATTTACTCTTGCTGATCCTGACTGATACCAAAAATGCGCAGGGAAATATTCCCGGAAAACTGTTTGAATATATAGCCACCGGAAGACCGATCATTGCATTGGGTGACCCAAAAGGTGACAGTGCCAAAATATTGGACAATTCAGGTTCAGGTCGGGTTTTCCCCCATACCGACTTAAAAGGAATCGAAGCCTTCCTTCAGAATTTTGAACCCAATATTGATTTTAGAAAATCAGGGTCTATCGGAAAATATTCACGAAAAAACCTCACACAGCAACTTTCCCAGCTACGCGATGAAAAAACAAATCCCATTTCTTGATTTGAGCAGGATTGATCAGGAACTAAAATCGGCTTTGGAGAAAAAATTTTCCGATATGCTTTCCAAAGGAATTTTTTCCAGAGGAGAGGAAGTAGAAACGCTTGGTAAAAATCTAAGTAAATTTTTGGGTACCAAAAATACCATAATTCCTTGTTCAAATGGAACTGATGCTTTGGAAATTGCCCTCCGCGCATTGGAAATCGGGACGGGGGATGAAGTAATAGTGCCGGCTTTGACCTGGGTTTCTACAGCAGAAGTGATAAAATTAGTGGGAGCCTCACCTGTTTTTGTGGATACGGATTCATCCGGACTCATGGACTTGGAGCAATTGGACAGCTTGACAACACCCAAAACAAAAGCTGTAATCCCTGTCCATCTGTATGGAAAAATGGTGGATATGGAAAAGCTCAACTCATGGGCCAAACCCAAAGGCATCAAAATCATAGAAGACAATGCTCAAGGTTTTGGTGCATATCAAAATGGCAAAAGTGCGGGATGTTGGGCAGACATAGGTTGTTTCAGTTTCTATCCAACCAAGAATCTTGGGGCTTTAGGAGAGGCCGGAGCATTGTCAACTTCTGATAAAAGTCTAGCCAAAAAAATCGAAATGCTGATCAATCATGGACAACCTATCAGAGACAAACATGAAATTGTAGGTAGGAATGCAAGAATCGATACCATTCAGGCCGGTTTTTTGAACGTCAAACTGGCCTATTTCCAAAAATGGCAAGATAAAAGAAAATACTTTGCTTCTCTTTACCTCCAACACCTATCCGGAATCGGTGATTTGATTCTGCCTGAGTCAATTTTGAATTCTGACCACAATGCTCATTTATTTGTGATTAAAACAGATTACAGGTCAGAATTGAAACATTTTTTACAGGAAAAAGGAATCCTTACTGCCATCCATTATCCCACTATTATCCCAAAAATGAATCCTTATCTTTCAAAAGGGTTATTTGTCAATTCTGAGAAATTGACTGCTTCATCCCTTTCACTTCCTCTAAATCCTTTCTTAGAGGAAAAGGAAGTTTTGAAGGTTATCCAACAGATAAAAATATTTTATTCTAGGACTTCATAGGTTAATACAGGCTTCTCTCTGTTCTTTAAATCGAAAGAACCGACTTTTTCAAAGTGAAAAGCATTTTTTGCCGCCTCATAGCAAGCTTCACTGACCAAGATCTGTCCCCTATTAGCTGCTGCCTGCAGCCTCGCAGCCACGTTTACAGTGTCACCAATGACAGTATAATCCAATCTTTTTAGTGTTGCGGATCCGATATTCCCCCATACCATGTCTCCGGTATTGATACCTATGGAAACATCCGGCTTGTAGTTTCCAGATTCGATACCAATTTTGGCTTCATGTATTTTGTTCCTGATGGAGGAACATGCCCTTAGAGCCCTTTCCAAGTGCTTTTCTCCTTTAAAAGTTGCCAAAACAGCATCACCCATGAATTTGTCAACAACACCGTTTTCTTTGATAATTTCCTGAACCATAATATCAAAATAGGCATTTAGCATATTGACAACCAAGTCGGCCGGTTCGTTTTCACTGATGGCTGTAAATCCACAGATATCGATAAAAGCAACTGTTCCATCAACAATTTCATTGTCAAAAAATGATGATTCCATTTCTTTGCCAACCATAAAATTAAGAACGGTTTCATCCACGTACATTTTGAGGATATTATTTTCCTTGATCGCTTTCAGGGTTTCCTTGATTCCCTTTACGTGTTTAATTGTCTTGTCAATGGTAATTTCCAAATCGGTAAAATTCACCGGTTTGGTCACAAAATCAAATGCACCGCGGTTCATAGCAATGCGGATATTGTCCATATCTCCATAGGCAGAGACTATCACAGATTTCAATAGAGAATTGGTCTCACTCAATTTTGTCAACAAAGTAAGTCCATCCATTTCGGGCATGTTGATATCACTCAGCACCATATCGACATCTTTGTGCTCGACAAGTTGTTCCAAAGCATGTCTACCATTCATCGCAAAAATAAATTCGTATTCATTTTCACGGATTTTTTGTCTGAATTTCTGTCTTATCAGAATCTCCAAATCAGCCTCGTCATCTACCACTAATATCTTTGCCATATCCATATGCTTTATTTTAAGCTTTTATCAGATCCAAAATCTCCTTTCGAAGGGATTCGAAATCAATAGGTTTGGTGAAAAATTCCTTTGCACCGGATTTGATCGCCTTGTTATAATTGTCACTATCGCCATAGGCAGATATCATACTAACACTAATCTGGGGAAATCGTTTCTTCACCTGATCAAGCAATTCCAATCCAGTCATTCCAGGCATGTTGATGTCTGAAAATACATATACCACATTAGGCGGATCCGATTCCTCCAAGATTCTCAAAGCCTCTGCACCGGAAAAAGCAAATACTAGCTCTAATTTTTCAGACCTCGTTTCCTTTCTGAATTTTTGCCTAAAAAGCATTTCGACGTCTTTTTCATCATCGACAATCAGTATTTTCATAACAACTTTTTTATTGAATTTTTGGAATTAAAATAATAAACCTGGTGTATTCACCTACTTGAGAGTCAATCTCCAAAACACCATCATGGTCTTTGACAATGTCATTCGTGATACTCAATCCTAAGCCTGTTCCCTCCGTCCCCTTTTTGGTTGTGAAAAACGGCATCAACAACTTATCCTTGATATTATCAGCTACTCCGGGTCCATTATCTTCCACCACAACCATCACACTGTCATCAAGGTTTTTGGTGCTAACTGAAAGTTTTGGAAGGTAATCTTTCCCGAGAGCTTCGGTTTTATCCCGCATTGCATCAAATGCATTTTTGCAAAGGTTCAAAATTACCCTGCTAAAATCCTCCGGATTCAGCATCACTTTGGGAAGACCTTCTTCCAATTGGACTTTTATGTCGACATTGATCGGATTCTTATTTGCCCGCATGCCATGGAAAGCCAAATTAACGTATTCTTTGATCAATTCGTTAAGATCTGTTAGTTCTTTGATCCCTTTGCCGCCACGAGAATGCATCAACATAGACCTTACAATGCCATCTGCCCTAGAGCCATGTTGCAGTATTTTGGCGAGATTTCCTTTGACATCTCCCAATAGAGATTTGATATCTTCAGTAGTTTCATTTTCCTCGAGTTTTCCTACAGATTCACTGATTTCATCCACATACTCCATGCTGAGTTCCGAAAAATTATTCACGAAGTTCAAGGGGTTTTTGATTTCATGTGCTATACCTGCAGTAAGCTGTCCCAAGCTGGCAAGCTTTTCCTGTTGGATCAGTTGTTCTTGGGTAGCTTTGAGGTTTTCATAGGCCTTTTCAATTTCTTTGGCTTGAGCCAATTCCCTTTCCCTTGACCTCTCCCGTTCTTTGGCGATCAGTCTTTTCTTTTGGGTTAAATAAACCAAATAGCCAATTCCTACAAAACAGAGAACATATAATAAAAATGCCCACCAAGTGGCGTACCAAGGAGGAAGGATGGTAAAAGTATAAGTAGCTTCCTTACTGATGACATTGTAAAGGTTTTTTGCCCTGACCCTGAATGTATAGGTACCTGTGGCCAAGTTGGTGTATTCTTTATAAGAGTTGTCTCCCCAATCTGTCCAATCAGGATCAAAACCCTCCAGATATGTCTGGTAAACTGTCCTGTCTTCCTGTTCAAAAAATGGAGCGGCATACATAAACCGCAATGAATTATTGGATTGTTTGAGAGAAATACCTTCACCTGAATCCAAACTTAGAGTATCAGTTTTTGTGATTGCTTGACGCAATAATGTTGAAAACTCCTTTTGAATTTTATTAGCTCCCTTTTCCTCCATTCTCACCAATCCGTCCCCACTTCCTACCCAAACCGTACCATCTTCCTCAGGATAAATTGTGGTAATATCCTCCCATGGATAGGCATTGAAAAGGTCATCCTCCAATTTATAACCTCCAGAAGGCAAAGGAGTAGCCAAACGGATTCTATTTTTGATAGTGATCCATACTCTACCTTTTTTATCCTCTACCATCGAAAAATTATCTGTAGAAGAAAAATCTATTTTGATCTCACCAAAAGTGCTGTCCATTTCAAAATTTCCACTTTCGGGATTATATGAGGAAAGTCCCTGTTCCGACAATGCGTAAACTTTGCCGGCATTGCCATAAATTATTCCATTTCCAGCTTTTCTTCCAGTCTCTTGACCAAAGATTTCAACCTTTGAATTTTCGAAATCAAAATCCCCTTTCTCATCTATCACTGGTGTGATTTTATAAGCAATGCCTGACTGCGTACCTGCCCAAATTTCTCCCTCCTTACTTTCTGCTAAAGTCCAAATTTCAAAGAAATTTCCGGGAAAATAACCTTCCCTCTCCCATACATCACCATTTTCAGATAGTTTTAGGACTGACAAACCAAAAGAATTCCCAACAAAAATCCGGTTTTTTAAAAATTTAGAATCTAAAAATGCAAATGCAAGATATCTATCATCTTCATATTTATAGTCAAGTTCCAAGTCTTTATTTAAAACAGCCATGCCATTCATGACAGGGAAAATCAGATTCTCCCCTTTTTTTAACATATCAAAAACCTGAACAGCACCTCCAAATTCCCCTGTGTCAAAAACCCTTTTCTCCTTATTTAGAACCGAAATTCCGATTGGAGTACCAATGAATAAATTACCTCCCATTCGATCAATGGAGAGTACGCCTGTTTTCAAGCCGGATTGTTTTGAAAAAGTGGTAATGGAGGAGCTCAATTCTACTTTGGAAATACCATTATCAAGACCCAACCAAAGCATTCCCGAAGTATCGAGATAAGGCCAATAAACTGATTGATCCTGCAGACCTGATGAATAAGTGATTTTTTGAAGAAGTCTCCCCTCGGGACTCATGATAAAAACCCCTTCCCCAATTACCAATACCAAAAAATTCCCATCAGGAAGCAGCAAACCCCGATAAAGGAAATTATCAAAAATTAAAGGATCAATATCAGTTTTGAACCTAACAAATTCCTTTCCGGTATAACGATAAAAACCATCATTTGAAGTACCTACCAAGTATTGGCCTTTCCCAAACTGGTCTTCGGGCAAAGGCAACATGATATAAATCCTAGTTGAACTGAGTGATGCTGACTCTGAAACAAATTCTATTTTATCGTCATTAAATTTATAAAGTCCCTTGTCTGGCTGGAACAAATATAATTCATCTCCAAAATTAATGCTATAACTAAAAAACGTATCAGCTTTCCAGATTTTAATACCCCTATCAGCTTTTTCTGAATTTGCTTCAAATCTAAACAGGTATTCCCTAGATTGTATGTATATAAAGTCCCCGATAATCTGAACTGACCTGATATCAGAAAAATCCTTGAACTCATCAGGTACCAATCCTGCCAATGAAACAGCCTCAGTGTTACCAAAAGAGTCTGTTTGTAAATAACCGAAGTTTTCTCCTCCACCAAAATAGATTTGGCCATTGCTATCTTTTTCAAATGCCCTTATTGTCTGGGTACCTTCTGTTCCAGAAATTCCAATCTTCCTCCAATTTACCCCATCATATTCTGTAATTCCGGCCGAAGTACCAAAATACATCACACCATTGTCACTTTGGATTACTCCCCAGACCTGGCCATGTCCTTTATAAGTTTTGGGAGAATAATTGGTAATCAGAGGAAAACCAAGTTCGGGATTGGATTGGCTTATTGCTTCAATTTGAAATAAGAACAAAAAAAATACGGGGAAAATTATGAAGCTTTTGGCTTGGATAAAATATTGGGTTGGGCGTATGGTTATCTCCATATAGGTGGCGCTGTCATTCAAGTAAGAAAAATACATAATCTATTTGACATTTGGAATTTACTATGCCAATTACATGGTTTGAATTCATGGCGATCATTTCAACACCTCGATTTTATTGATGATTTTACATTGTTGATCATTTAATTGGCACCAAACATTACTCGGAACCTGGTATTTAAAGAGAAAGAATGGCTTTTTCCCATTAATTTCTTTTTAATCAAAGAGGCAATTCTATAACAAAAGTAGTCCCTGTCCCCTTTTCATCTATGTTCCCGGCAGTTTTGCTTATTACCTTGATTTCTCCTCCATGTGCTTTGATGATGTCATAACTCAGACTCAGCCCCAATCCCGTCCCCTGTCCGGTGTGCTTAGTTGTAAAAAAAGGCTGGAAGATTTTATCTTTGATATCAGCGGGAATTCCCAGTCCATTGTCAGAAATAGTAATCTGTACACGGCTTTTACTCTGCTTTCCGGTTAGGTACTTTGTAGTAACTGTCACTGTAGGTTGGTAGGTCTCAGGTGAATCATTCATATTGCCCGCCTGGTCTTTTAAGCGTTTCTTTCGATCGGAACAAGCATAAAATGCATTATTGATCACATTCAAAAATACCCTTCCAATATCCTGAGGCACGATATTTACTTGTGGCAAGGACTGATCAAAATCCATTTTAAAGTCTGCATTGAATGTTTTGTCTTTTGCGCGCAATCCATGGTACGATAACCTCAAAAACTCATCTGCCAATTCGTTGATGTCGGCAAGTTCCTTTTGACCGGATCCTGTCCTGCTATGCTGCAGCATACCTTTCACAATGGTATCAGCCCGCTTTCCATGGTGATGTATCTTTTTAAGATTTTGGATAATATCATCAGAGATAGCTTTGGCTTCAGCCACATCTCCCTTGTCCAATTCATCTTTGAGTTCCTGAAGCAATTCTTCACTGACCTCAGAAAAGTTATTGACAAAGTTCAAAGGATTTTGGATTTCGTGAGCGATGCCTGCGGTCAGTTCTCCCAATGAGGCCATTTTTTCTGCTTGGATCAGCTGACTTTGGGTGGATTTCAATTCACTCAGTGTTTTTTCCAATTCTTCCTTTTGACGTGTAAGCTCTGCCGTACGGGCTGTTACCTGGATTTCAAGTTCAGCTTTGATTTTTTGGGAGATTTCAAATTCCCTTTCCTTTTCAATGGCTTTTAGCCGCTCTATCTCCAAGGCTTTCCTCTGCCTTCTGCCACTCCACCATATGGACAAAGCCCACATCAAGGCAAAGAAACCCGCAATCTCAAAGTAATTTTCTATGCTATCATAAAAACCAGGACCCACACTTTTTATCAATTGACCGGAAAAAGATATGGCCATAAATGGAAGAATGGCATAAACCAAGGATTTTCCTTTTGAAAATTCCGGTACCTTGTAAGATAGAAAAGTCACTCCCCCAAACAATAAAATTGTCAAAATGGTGAGGACTAAAACCGGCAAAAAATGGGTAATTTCCAGAAAGATAAGAGCCGCCCCTGTACCCATTCCAATTCTGAGCAGCTTCTCCCAATTGAGAAAATCTACTGTTATTTCCCTATTCTTCCTGAGATAGTTGAGAATAAAAATTGAAATGATATTTTCTAAGATCATATTTCCTTGAGTGAGATAACTTTTTTGGAATATTCAAAAACCAAAAGGAAATTCTAAAATACGTTTTTTAAGCAAAAATCTACCTTTAGAGAAACAAAACATTCATGTTTCGAACCAAGGAATTATTCTATTTTACAATCAGATTAGAATTTGTGGTGTTTTCACACAGATAAGTCTAAGCTGGCAATTGGATCACAAACTCCGTCCCTTCTCCCTCTTTGCTATTCACAGTGATCTCCCCTCCATGTGCCTTTATGATATCATAGCTCAAACTCAGCCCCAATCCCGTCCCCTGTCCCGTAGGCTTGGTGGTGAAAAAAGGCTGGAAGATTTTGCCTTTGATTTCTGTAGGGATTCCTGAACCATTGTCAGAAATGGTTATTTCGACCACTTTGTCAAGTTTTTTGGTATGTACAACCACCTCAGGTTTATAATCAAGAATTCCTGATTTCGATTTTTTGTCGACCACGTAAAATGCATTATTGATTATATTCAACAAAACCCTTCCCAAGTCCTGTGTCACCACAGGAATTTTTGGCAAATCAGGATCAAAATCCGTTTTGAAATCTGCATTGAATGTTTTGTCCTTTGCCCTTAAACCATGGTAAGACAGTCTAAGGAATTCCTCAGCGAGTGTATTGATATCAGTTAGAATAGCCTCTTCTGAGCTCGTTCTGCTATGCTGTAGCATTCCTTTCACAATAGAATCCGCCCTTTTGCCATGATGCTTGATCTTTATCAAGTTTTGCCTGATATCCCCTAGGATTTCAGTAATCAAGGATTCATCTCTTTCCTCCTGGGTTTTTCCCCATTCTTCTTCTATTTCTTCAATCTGTTCATCGCTGACTTCTGAAAAATTGATTACAAAGTTCAATGGATTCTGTATCTCGTGGGCGATACCTGCCGTGAGTTCTCCAAGAGATGCCATTTTTTCAGATTGGACAAGTTGCTTTTGCGTTTCCTTAAGGATATTAATTGTTGTGCTCAATTTTAGAAAAGATTCCGCATTGTCCAGTGCTATTGCTGAATACAATGCGATGGTGCGTAGCATATAAAGGTGGTAATCTGTAAAAGCGTTTTTATTGAAACTCTGCACTGTGATCACACCAAACATCCTTCCCTTCACCTTCAGCGGCAAATAAATGAGAGCGACAGGTACCTTGCCTTCCGAAGCAGTAGGCATTGACTGTAGGTGCTTTTTATATTCATTATTGAGATCATTGATGACAATTTCCTTCCCCGTATTGAAACAAACGGATGCCAATCTGTTTTTGTCATCCACTGAATTGGAATAAGCAGGCAAGGCTTCACCGTTTTCATAAGTAGATGGGAAATCCAATGATTTGGTTTCTTCATGGTAAATCCCTATTCCGAATATAGAAGCTTCCATGAGACCATTTACATTGTTGTAAACGGTGCCGATAATCTTATCCACCGACAATGAGGAGGTTACCTTTCGCCCTATCTCGCTCAACAATTCCACATTGTGGTAAGATTTCTCTAAATTGTCTTTTTGAATTGCAAGCTGCCTTGCCTTTTCATCAATTTCCAGTTTTTGTTTTTGAAGGAGGCGGTTCGCTTTTTGTTTTTGACGGATATTCCGTACGAGAAGAAAGGCTGTAATCAAAATAAGTCCCAATACAATCAAGGCACTGATCAGGAAATTCTGCTGTAATTTCTGCTGCTCATTGAGCAAGGCAATTTCATCTTCTTTTAATTGCATTTCGAAATTATGCTCCAACAAAGTTGATCTGTTTCTGATTTCATCACTTTGCATACTGTCCCTGTAACTGATGTATAGGTTCCTGTAGGTGTATGCGTTTTTATAATCATTGTTAAGTAAAAATGCTTCTGATAATGCTTTAGCATTATCCCGCAAATCTTCCATATACCTTGTTTTGACTGCCAAACCATAGCCCCTTTCAGCATAATATAATGCACTGTCAGCCCTGTTTTCCTTAAAATGTGCACGGGAAAGAATGCCATAGATCCATGATTCCAAATCAGTCGCACCCAATTCTTTGGCAATAGGCAATGCCTGATAGGCATTATCAAATGCAAGCTGCAAACTGTCCAAGTGGATGTACACGTCAGCCATGTTTCCTTTAAAAAGCAACTTGTTAAGAGAAATCGTTGTAATGGAAAGGGCCTTCTTATAGTAATCAAGAGCCTCAGGGTATTTTTGTGTAAGCCTGAAATTTTCCCCTAAACCATTATAAAGAGTACTGAGTTGGTTGTTTCCTAATCCAAGTTTTTTGATCAGATGAGGTAATTTTTGATAATATTCATTTGATTTTCCATAATCTCCTATCTGTGCATACAGGTTTCCTAAATTTAAATATGATAAAAATAAAAAATTCTCATTAGCTTGTTCTTGGGCCCTCTTTAAAGCCTGTATACTAT
>NZ_CDSBKL010000090.1:0-12426 GCF_977115555.1 Aquiflexum sp. | reverse complement strand
GAACCGGGCCCCAGGATTTTTTCCAATTCAGCTTTGAGATTTTCCGAGATTTCGGAATAACCTCTTTCATCCAAAAGCGGGATAAAGAACTTCAGCATTTCTATGGATATCATCGCTTCTCTGTCATAATCACGTCCTGTCTTCTGATAGAAGTCCAGCATCTGAATAGATTTATGGGAAATTTTATCCACAATATCCAATGCAAGGTCATCCTCACCAACCTCAAACAGCAGTGGCACTGATTGACCGCTTGCCAAGTCATAAGGAACAGCCTCATGCGGCATCACTTTCATACTGAATTTTAACAACTCAGCAGCCCTGTCCATATCATCTTCGTCTAATAACGCAATGGCGATACTGTTTACGGCCGAACGGTGATTGGAAGTAAATCTTCTGAATTCATCATCGAAATAATTATCCGGATTGTCCATTCCCCTGAAAGCAAACTTCTCCATCATGTTGGTGTATGCCAAGTCGGTGTTTACCAATTCGGTTCTCATCCCTTGAGGTTTTCTGACAGGAAGCAGCCTATAGGTCAATCCTTCCATTACCACATAGTCTTCGATATCCAAACTAATAGTAGCCAAGGAAGTGTTGTTAAAATAGATCGGTCTTTCCCAATTATTGCTGGTAATCAGGTCAATCAGCATCAGATTGCCCTTTGTGAGGTAATTTCCTTTGATCCTGAGGTTGATTTGCTCGGTCATCAAGTCTTCCATGGATTCCGGAATCAAGCCTTGGTTGTATACATTTTCCAGATCAACATCAAGGATCAGGTTTCTGGAAGGAACCATGTTGTAAGTGTTCTTACTTCCTGATGCAGCCAATTTCAAAAGCTCACTTCCGTTGTTTAGAAGTTTGAGGTATTCGGAAGCGGAGATGGCCTGAAGACCTTCTCTTTCCATGACATAGAGGACATCATTGGTACCTTTTTTATAATTTTTTGGATCCAAAGAAAAAGGCAAAGCCGCCGATTCATTGACCGGACGGGCCATCTGCTCTACATACCAATCCGTATCAAAGTAACTCAACACCACTACTCTCACGTCAGTCCTGAAGCCCTCAACTTCCTGCACATACCATAGCGGGAAAGTATCATTGTCTCCGCCGGTAAATAAAATCGCATTTGGAGCACATGAGGCCAAGAAATTCCTTGCAGAATCCACTGAGAAAAATCTCCCTTGTCTGTTGTGGTCGTCCCAGTTTTGGTTGGCCATAAGAAATGCTACGGGGACAGTTGCGAGCGTGGCTATGATGCCTGCCACGACCAGATTTTTATTCAATCTTTCAATGTAATAAGCCAAAGCCATCACACCCAAACCTATCCAAATCGCAAAAGCATAAAATGAACCGACATAAATATAATCCCTTTCACGCGGTTCGACAGGTGGAGAATTGAGGTACAATACCAATACCACGCCCATCATCAGAAACAGCATGGCTGATATGAAAAAAGATTTGTTGTCTTTCTTTGCCTGAAATACCAAACCGATCAATCCAAGAATCAAAGGCAGCATCAGGTAGTTGTTGTGGGCTTTGTTTTCTTTGATATAATCAGGATAGATGTCTGAGAAAAAATCTGAAATGCCCATCCAAGGTGCATCTGAGAAATCACTTTCCCTTCCTGAGAAATTCCACATAAAATACCTGTAATACATATGCCCAAGTTGATGGGTAATCATGAAATACAGGTTGTCACTAAAAGTTGGTTTTTGCCCTTCCCTCAATCCAAGCTTGGATTGGTAGATCTGCTTGTGCCGGTCTTGGGTGGAATATATCCTTGGCAAAATGGTTGTCCTCTCGGGATCATATTCATTTACAGTGGAATAATCGACTATTTCATACCGATCTTTTCCTTTCATGTAGATTGGGGCGCCTTCTTTTTGGTCCACCAGCTCGGCATCAAAATATTGCCCGTGAATCAAAGGGCGATAGCCATATTGTTCCCTTTTCAGATACGAAACGTAGCTGATGATATCTTTTGGAGCATTTTCATTGATGACAGGATCTTGGTTGGCACGAATGACAATGAGTGCATAAGAACCGTAACCGATCAAGATAAAGACAAGTGAAACCAAAACGGTATTGAGGATGACTTTGCCTTTCTTGATGGAATAAAGGATTCCATAAATAAGTGAACCCAAAAATAGCGCTGAAAAAACAATTATTCCCGATCCAAATGGCAGTCCTATGCTGTTGACAAAGAAAATCTCCATAGAACCGGCCAGACTTGGGAGCCCGGGGATGATTATATTATTGATGATGATCAGCGCTACTCCCCCCAATATGATTGCAATGATTCCCCCTTTGAGGTTTGGGTTTTGGTATTTTTTGAAATATACCACCAAAGCCAAAGCAGGTAGAGTGACAAGGTTGAGCAAGTGGACACCGATCGACAAACCCACCAAATAGGCGATAAAAATCATCCAACGGTTTTCTTCCCTTTGGTCTTCTATGACATCCCACTTCAGAAATGCCCAGATGACTATCGCAGTGAAGAAGGAGGACATGGCATATACTTCTGCTTCTACAGCAGAAAACCAGAAACTATCCGTAAATGTATAAATGAGTGATCCAACCACGCCGGCACCCATCAAAGTAATGATTTGTCCTTTTGTTTCTGCTCCTTTTTGGATCTTAAAAAGTTTGCGTCCAAACAAAGTGATGGTCCAAAAAAGGAAAAGAACAGTAAATCCAGAGAAAACAGCACTTCCGACATTCATCCAATAAGCGACTGCCAATCCGTCCCCGAACGCTAGGAATCCAAACATCCTGTAAATCAACAAGAAGAAAGGTGCTCCCGGAGGATGCGGTACCTGAAGCTTGTAGGAAACAGCGATGAATTCTCCCGGATCCCAAAAGCTGGCGGTTTGTTCCACAGTCAATACAAAGACGGTGGTAGAGATAAGAAAAACCAGCCAACCGGTGAGGTTATTGACCTTTTTATATTCAAGCATTGTTTATGAAATAATAGTTTCGGGCGAAAATAAACAATAAATCCTAATCCATAGGGATTTTAACAGCATTTAAGGTATTGTGATAAAAATTACTGTTCGGCGGAAGCCTTCATGGTAGCTTTGTATCATCTAAATTATAATAACCATGAGTGCACAACCAAAAACATTCAGCGAATTGATTTCAGGAGACCAACCTGTTTTGGTGGATTTCTTTGCCACTTGGTGTGGACCCTGTAAAATGATGCAGCCTATCCTAGAAGATACCGCCCGTCAGTTGGGTGACAAAGTCAAAATCATCAAAGTGGATGTCGACAGGAATCCCTATGCAGCAAGTTCTTATCAGGTGCGTGGCGTTCCTACATTGATTTTATTCCAAAATGGGAAACCGCTTTGGAGGCAATCAGGCGTGGTTCCATCCAACCAATTGATTAAAGTAATTGAAGACAATTTGCGTCAGAAAGTTTAATTTAAAAATGTGACATAAGTCATTTTAATAAAAACAGCAGGTTGATAATTTTACATATCATTCATCAGAAAAAAACATAAAACCCATGACAATAGAACAGATATATACCGGATGTTTGGCTCAGGGAGCCTATTACATCGAATCTGATGGCGAAGCCGCTGTCATTGATCCATTGAGAGAAGTGCAACCGTACATAGAAAAAGCAGAGAGAAGAGGAGATACCATCAAGTATGTATTCGAAACCCACTTTCACGCTGACTTCGTTTCTGGCCATAAGGATTTATCGATCAAGACAGGTGCTCCAATTGTATTTGGTCCTACAGGAATGAAGATGGGGTTTGATGCCATCGTCGCCAAAGACGGTCAGGAATTCCCCCTTGGAAAAGCAAAAATCAGGGTAATCCATACTCCCGGACATACCATGGAAAGTACCTGCTATCTTTTGATCAATGAAGAAGGAAAAGAAGAGGCATTGTTCACTGGGGATACCTTGTTTATCGGGGATGTGGGAAGGCCAGACCTTGCACAGAAAGTTATTGCTGATTTGACCCAAGACAAACTTGCGGCTCATTTGTATGATTCATTGAGAGATAAAATCATGCCTTTGGCTGATGATATCATCGTCTATCCAGCACACGGTGCGGGAAGTGCATGTGGCAAAAACATGAGCAAAGAGACCACTGATACTTTGGGCAATCAAAAGAAGACAAATTATGCACTTCAGGAAATGACCAAAGAGGAATTTATCAAAGAAGTCACTACTGGACTTACTCCCCCTCCTGCCTATTTCCCACAAAATGTCATGATGAATATCCAGGGATATGAATCTATCGATACAGTATTGAGCAGAGGATTCAATCCTTTGAGTCCCGCAGCTTTTGAGGCCGCCGCCAACGAAACCGGCGCGGTGGTCATAGATACAAGAGATGCACAGACTTTTGCCAAAGGTTTTGTTCCAAACTCGATCAACATCGGGATCGATGGAAGCTTTGCGGTTTGGGTAGGAGCATTGGTTCCTGACCTCAAGCAGGAAATCCTGATCGTAGCCGATGAAGGAAGAGAAGAGGAAGTCATCACAAGGCTTGCTAGAGTCGGTTATGATTTTTGCATTGGATACCTCAAAGGAGGTTATGAAGCTTGGAAATCAGATGGCAGAGAAGTCGATTCCATCAAAGTCGTGACTACCGAAGAACTTGCACACCTTATTGAAAAAGAGAGCGGAGTCAACATCTTAGATGTCAGAAAGAACAGTGAATTTCTCAGCGAGCATGTGATTGATGCTGAAAATGCACCATTGGATTATATCAATGACAGTATGGCTCAAATCAATAAAGATAAAACCTACTATGTGCACTGCGCGGGTGGCTATAGGTCTATGGTATTCAATTCAATTCTAAGAGCAAGGGGATTTGATAATCTGATAGATGTCAAAGGTGGATTTGATGCTATCAAGGATTCTGGTTTGTTCAAGGTAAGTGAATATGTATGCCCAACTACTTTGCTTTAAAAAAATTATTACAGAAGAGTTGTGTTAAACCCCACATGGCAAGATTTCGGTCTTGCCATTTTTATTTCCATTATTGAATCAAAGTGATAAATATCACTGTTATCAGACTAAAGTCTGGACAATTTTGAATATGATAATGTGAATGGGTTTAATGCTCTTTTTGGGATTAATTTCATCATTGGCGTTTCAGAAATCCTTTCGTATTTTCACTTAACCTATATCTTGATTAAACCTTTAGTAACCTGATTTAACTATTGGAATTTGCGTTTTTGGGAGCAAAAAAATTCCGAAACCAAGTTAAAATTTCCGAAAAGTCCTTGGTCAACGGGATGGATAAATGGAATTTAGATTTCTTATTTGAATACAGATTTTAAAACCTTAACAAAACTAATAAAATGGAACAGTTTATTGAATGGATCAAGCAGCCTTGGCCTTGGTGGATTGCGGGTCCTATGATTGGCCTTATTGTACCTACCTTGCTGATTGCCGGAGGAAAAGCTTTTGGGATATCTTCTTCTTTGAGGCACGTTTGTGCCATGTGTGTTCCTGCCAATATCCCTTTCTTCACATATGACTGGAAAAAGGAATTGTGGAATATCGCATTTGTAATAGGGGTAGCAATCGGAGGTTTTATTGGACATAATTTATTGGCCAATCCGGAAATGATTCAGGTTGCAGAATCTACCCAACGGGATTTGGCTGTGCTTGGAATAACAGATTATTCCAGTATAATGCCGCACCAGATTTTCACTTGGGAGAATTTATTCACTGCAAAAGGCTTGCTTTTCTTTGTAATTGGTGGATTCTTGGTGGGATTTGGAACCAGATATGCAGGCGGATGTACTTCAGGACACGCCATCATGGGTATCAGTTCATTGCAGTGGCCTTCAGTCGTCGCTACCATCTTCTTTATGTTAGGGGGATTTTTGATGACACACGTCTTCTTGGGGCCTTTGATGAAATTAGTAGGGTTTTAATCTTTTGAAAAAATGGGAACAGCAGTAAAAAAAGGAGAAAAGCCGAATGTCGGAGCAACTCCAAATAAAGAAAAAAAGGGTGAAAGCCCATTGGAACTATTGATGTACTTGATCATCGGTGTGGGATTTGGGATAATTTTCATCAAAGCAGAGATCGTGTCATGGTTTAGAATCCAGGAAATGTTTAGACTACAATCATTCTTCATGTATGGAGTAATCGGTTCTGCCATCGTTGTGGGAGCACTTTCTATTCAGGTCATCAAATGGTTCAACATTAAAACCATCAAAGGCGAAAAGATAATTATCATGGATAAAGAATTCCGCAAAGGACAGATTATCGGAGGGTTTATCTTTGGTTTGGGATGGGCACTGACTGGCGCATGTCCGGGACCCTTGTTTGCACAGATTGGCAGTGGCTTTACAGTAATTTTAGTAACCTTGATCAGTGCCGTGGCCGGGACATGGGTTTATGGAAGATTTTCCCATAAATTACCGAATTAAAATAGCTGATTTGAGTTATTAGAATAATATTTGAGCAGAAAAAAATATTGAACTTAAACAACTGGCCGCTTCCGAAAGGAAGTGGCTTTTTTTATGATTGTCCATCAAAGACTTTTTTGATGATAAACCTGATCATTATAATGATAACTGCAATAATTGATCCTACAATTATAAATTCCATGCTGTCTTTTTTTCAATAACTTCAAGGTAATCCTATTGGTTTGAATATTGGCAAGATTATTTATCCAAAACCCAAATTAATTTTCACAAAGTCCGTTACTTTGCAGCCAAGAACCTAACCCTATTGGTATTCATGACTTTGCTTCAAAAAAGGAGGATAGCCCTCGGAAGTTTATTTTTCATGGCTGGACTATGTTTTTCTTCCTGGGCAGCAAGGATTCCCGATATTCAGGTTAAGTTTTCTTTGTCAGAATCTCAGCTCGGAAGCCTTCTTTTGGGATTGCCTGTAGGGTCTTTGGTTGCTTTGCCGATAGCGGGTTGGGCCGTTCATCATTTTGGGAGTAGGATCGTGGTTTTGATAAGCGTAATAGGGTATATGACATTTCTCCCATTGATAGGATTTAGCCAATCTCTCTGGATGTTAGTACCTGTTGTTGTGGTTTTTGGAATGATCGGAAACATGATGAATATCTCCCTAAACACACAGGCATTGGCCTTGGAGGATACCTATGGGAGGAGCATTCTTGCCTCTTTTCATGGCTTGTGGAGTTTGGCTGGATTTACAGGTGCAGGTATAGGCGCTGTAATGATTTATTTGAAAGTTCTTCCCAATATCCATTACCTAATTATAGCCTCTATAGTCCTGATAGTGTTGGTTTTGGCCCAAGGATATTTGGTGAGTGATAAAAGCAATTCAGCAGGAGGAGGAGGTTTGCTAATCAAAAAACCCGATGATCTGCTATTAAGAATTGGCGGCATCGCGTTTCTAGGGATGTTATGTGAGGGCTGTATGTTTGATTGGAGTGGGGTATATTTCAAAAAAGTGGTCGAGATAGAACCGGGATTTGTGGCCCTGGGCTATGTGTCTTTTATGGGGGCGATGGCATCAGGAAGGTTTATCTCTGATAGAATGAACAATAAATTTGGGAGGGTACTGATCCTGAGGATGAGCGGGATTTTGATTTTCTGTGGGTTGATGCTCTCGGTTCTTTTTCCTGTTCCTGTTTTTGCGACCATAGGATTTTTGTTGGTGGGACTTGGAGTAGCGGCAATTATTCCCATATCTTACAGCATTGCAGGTCGGTCAAAATTATATACTCCTGGAGTTGCCTTGGCCCTCGTATCGACAATTTCCTTTTTTGGGTTTTTGATAGGACCTCCTTTGATTGGTTTTATTGCAGACTTGTTGAGTTTAAAAGCTTCATTTGCCTTGGTTGCCGTGGCCGGTCTAGGTATAGCGGTATTGAGCTCTATCAGGTTACAGGTTTTTGAATCGGTAGATGAGGTAACCAAACAATAATTTATGGAACCCAAAGAACCCTTTCAATTTGAAAAAACTTTTGAGGTTCTGTCCTTTCAGATAGATCCTTTTGGAAAATTAAGGTTTTCTTCCCTCGGAGACCTGATGCAGGAGGTTGCTTGGAAGCATGCGGATAGCCGTGATTTTGGTCAGACTCTATTTGACAAGGGATATATGTGGGTCCTGTCAAGAATGCAGATAAAAGTCCATCAGATGCCTTCATGGGGCGACCATATCATTGTCAAAACAGCAGGAAGGGGAATC
Organism: Aquiflexum sp.; assembly: GCF_977115555.1. NCBI lineage: Bacteria > Pseudomonadati > Bacteroidota > Cytophagia > Cytophagales > Cyclobacteriaceae > Aquiflexum > Aquiflexum sp. The sequence goes on along the minus strand of NZ_CDSBKL010000090.1, from coordinate 4,274 downwards.
AATAAAGTTTTTGCCTTGAGGGAGTTTTTGGTGGAAGATTCCGATGGGAATATAATTGCCGAATCCATGTCAGCTTGGCTATTGCTTGATGTACAATCAAAAAGGCCTCAAAGACCAAACCATGTACTGCCACCGGAATTGTTTTCTGAAAATGTTGATCCCGGACTTCTGCCGGGAAAGTTAGATCTTGGCTTTGATATGGAAAAGAGCTCTGAATTGACTGTCATGCCATTTGACCTTGACATGAACAACCATGTCAACAATGTGAGTTATATCCGCTGGGTGGAGGATTTTTGTATTTCCAAAGGTATTGCCTTTTCAGAATTACTGATCAATTACCTTTCCGAGGCAAAGCTCCACGACCTGATCACAATTTCCTCTTCCAAGCAAGAACAAGGGTTTTTATTGTCAGGGACAAATGAGTCCAGGCCTGTTTTTTTGGTGTCAGTAAAATAGCTTTGCAGGAAATCAAAGTACTGTGATGTATATCACATCTTTTTGGTACAAAATCATGGCAATTTTGTAATTGCTATATTTACCATACTATGAAAGACTCTTTACAACCCATTCTCAAAATGCTGACCATGATGGTCGGTCTATTGCTGAGCGTAACTCTACTGACTGCTGTACTGATAGGTGTGATTGTTGTAGTTTTCAGTGGGGGTAGCCTTCCTCCTTTGAATCAACCAAATCCAACTGAAATGCAAGCTTTAGCTACGGTTGTGGTGGATACTTACAAAGGGGTAATTCCAAAAGAAGGGCTTTGGCAGGCTCCTGATTGGGGTTCTGTCGATCAGGAACCCAATGCCGAGGATATCAAATATGGTAAAGAACTTATTGCCAATACGGCTGCTTATCTAGGACCTAATGGCAAAGTGAAGAAAATTTCAAATGGGATGAATTGCCAGAATTGCCACCTGAATGCCGGTACTGCCCCTTTGGGTAACAACTACAGTGGTGTATCTGCAAATTACCCAAAAGTCCGTGCAAGGTCCGGTCAGATGGAGGACGTCCAAAAAAGAATCAATGACTGCTTCGAAAGAAGCCTAAATGGCAAGGCTCTCGAAAGCAACAGCAAGGAAATGGTGGCCATGGTCGCCTATATGCAGTGGCTTGGAAAAGATGTACCAAAAGACGAATCGCCAAAAGGCGTCGGGATCTATCAATTGGCTTTTATGGATAGGGCTGCTGACCCTGTCAAAGGGAAGTCTGTCTATTCCCGTCAGTGTCAAAGCTGTCACATGGAAGATGGACAAGGGATGCCAAAACCTGATAAATCAGGGCATATCTATCCGCCACTTTGGGGAGATAACAGCTACAATAATGGCGCAGGTCTGTACCGAATGTCCAGATTTGCAGGATATGTAAAAACCAATATGCCTTTGGGGGCCACTTTCGAAAGACCTTTGCTGACAGATGAAGAAGCTTGGGATGTGGCTGCTTATGTCAATTCCTTGCCAAGACCCAAAAAAGACCTCAGCAAAGATTGGCCTGACATTTCTAAGAAGCCGATCGACCATCCTTTTGGACCCTATGCTGACGGATTTACTGAAGAGCAACACAAATTTGGTCCATTCAAACCTATCAAAGAAGCCAGAGACAACGCATCTAAATGAAAGCTTTCATCTTTCTGATTTTTTTATCCTCATTTAGTCAGGTCAGCTTAGCCCAAGTTCAGGATTCCACCAAATCCCAAAGGGAATCTGTCATTCAGGGAACGGTAGGTTTGCGTTCATTTTGGATGTCTACGAGCTATTGGGAGGACTTCAAGGATGACTATGCTTTGGGTCAAAGTGCCTTCATCCAGCTGAGGACAAAGGATTATAAAGGTTTTTCCCTATTAGGGAGATATACTGCATTCGGCAATGTGAAGAGTTCGGATCTGACCGGGAGAGATCCCGTTACCGGAAATTTCAATCGGTATGAAGTCGGTCTCTTTGATGTGAATGACCCCAAGGACAAGTTTTTTGGAAAATTGGAAGAGCTTCAATTGCGCTACAATTCCAAAAAGTTTGCTGCCGTTTTGGGAAGAATGATCATCAACACACCCTTTGTCAATCCACAGGATGGGAGATTGTCTCCGACCTTTGTGGAAGGAATTCACCTGAATTACAAGCCTGATTCCAAAAACCAGTTTTCAGCAGATTTCATCGGGAGAATAAGCCCTAGATCATCTTCAGGATGGTATAATGTGGGAGAATCTATTGGCATATATCCGGAAGGTCAAAGTGTGCAAGGGAAACCCTCAGGCTACACCGGGAATACCCAAAGTGACTTTGTGACGATTTTGGACTGGAAGCACCGGGTGACCAATGACATGCTTATCGAGGTCAACCACACGTATGTGGATAATATTTCCTCTACGCTGTTTTCGCAAGTCAACAACGATTGGGAACTTGCAGGAACTTCCAACAAGCTGGTTACCGGCCTTCAATTTATCCTCCAACATGGACTCGGAGACGGGGGGAATCCTGATCCATTGAAACAATACAAAGATCCCGATGATCTGAATTTCGTGTTTAGCGGAAGGATAGGCCTAAAAAATCCCAAGATGATCTGGTGGGCAAACTACACACGAATTGATGGACAGGGAAGATTTCTCAGCCCACGAGAATGGGGAAGGGATCCTTTTTTCACCTTCATTCCCAGAGAAAGAAATGAAGGCTACAATCAAGTAGATGCGCTTACAACCTACTACCAAAGGAATTTTCTAAAATCAGGGATCCAGGTTTATGGCTATGCAGGACTTCATTTTCTACCCGAACCTTCCAGAGTTGAGTTCAATAAATATGGCTTCCCTTCTTATGCGCAAGTCAATTTAGGAGGAAAATATGACCCGGTGGATTGGGGAAAAGGTCTGGATTTTCACCTGATTTTGATGAGTAAAATCAATATGCATTCCGGTGAACTGAAACCCCAATGGATTTATAACAAGGTGAATATGGTTCATGTCAATTTTATAGTAAACTACACGATCCAATGGAAGTAAGCGAAAAACTAGGTTTGGATCAATTTGAAGTATTGTTAAAAGCCAAGCCGGCCTTGATGGTTTATTTCTTTCAGGAAAAGTGTGGCGTATGTACCGGCCTTTTCCCCAAAGTCCAAGAAATGGTCAGCATGGAATTTCCGGAAATGGAACTGCTTGTTTTGGACGCCCATCAAAACAGGGAATTGGCAGCACAGCTAAGGATGATGGCTGTTCCCGGAATCTTGGTTTATTTTGAGGGGAAAGAGTTTTTAAGAGCAAACGGTTTGGTAACCTTGGGAGAATTAAAGGCAAAAATCTCGAGGTTTTATGGCTTGATGTTCGGTTGATTATCAATAGGGATGTAAAATCCCTCATAGATTTTTTCAATCGAAATCTAAAAGCCTAGTAACATTGGTCACATGAATTAGCTGTCATTTTATTGAAATTTGATCAATCATTAACAATAAAACAACAAAGTTATGAGCGATCAACAAATATATTCCATGCCAAGAATTGGGGATATGGCTCCTGATTTTTCGGCGATGACCACCACAGGTCCGATCAGGTTTTCAGACTATATCAAAGGAAAGTGGACAATCTTATTTTCGCATCCTGCTGATTTTACACCTGTTTGTACCACAGAGATGAGCGGTTTTGCTTTGGAGCAAAAGTTCTTTGATGAGAATGATGCAAAACTGATCGGATTGAGTATTGACTCCATCCATTCGCATATCGCGTGGGTAAATAATGTGAGGAAAAACACGGGAATCCTGTTTGAGTTTCCGATCATCGCAGATATTGACATGAAAGTTTCCAAATTGTATGGTATGCTACAGCCCGGAGAAAGCGAAACTGCAGCCGTAAGAGCTGTATTCTTTATAGATCCCAATGGTAAAATCCGCTTGATCATGTATTATCCATTGAATGTGGGCAGAAACATGGACGAAATCAAGCGAGTCCTGATCGCATTGCAAACTGCCGACAAATACAAAGTCGCGATGCCTTTGGATTGGAGACCTGGGCAAAAAGTGATTGTGCCACCACCAAAAACAATCGTTGAAATGCAGGAAAGAGAAGCAAGCGATTATGAAATGGTTGATTTCTATCTTGCGAAAAAAAGTATATGATGACCACGAAGCTACTCCGTCCAAGGGTAGCTTTTTTTATGTTTTTTCAGGCACTTTCGGGAATCACCTTGACGCTATGGCACCAGAAAAATTTCTTTTTTCAACTCCGATTTTAAGGTACATTTTCAGATAATCCTGAGCCTTCTTTTAGATGTTTTCAAAATTTTTTCCACCTTTTT
>NZ_CDSBKL010000089.1:0-12455 GCF_977115555.1 Aquiflexum sp. | reverse complement strand
CAATTAATCGATTTTGACATATATTATTTTACTGTTTAATTTAATTATGTTTTATCAATATAATGAACAAGTGAATTTGAACGAAATAAAAATCTTCCATTTAGAAATTAATTATTATCAAAATACCCTAAACCAATAAAATGTAACCTTTAAATAATTCCTATGAACAGAGTTGTACTATTAATGTTAGCAATGGTCATGATTTTTGCCTCAGGTTTCGAGGCATATGGCCAAAGCAGGATTCTTACCGGAAGGGTAGTAGATCCTACCGGAGAACCAATTCCTGGAGTGAACATCCTGGACAAACAAGTAAATACGGGTACTACCACCGATCTGGATGGTAGGTACTCAATTTCGGTGACCAATGCTTCAGTATTGGTATTTTCTTTTATCGGGTTTGCCCCTCAAGAGTTTGTGGTAGGAAACAGATCCTCGCTTGATGTAAGTTTACAAGAAGACTTGTCAGAACTATCAGAAGTAGTTGTCACTTCTTTTGGTATGGAAAAAGACAAGAAAGCACTTGGTTTTTCAGTAACCCAGGTCAGTGGAGACAAATTCACTGAATCAAGGGCTGTAAACTTAGGTAATGCTTTGACAGGTAAGATCGCAGGGGTGAATGTAACTCCTCCTGCTTCAGGTGCTGCAGGTTCTACAAGAGTGGTGATCAGAGGTGGTTCTTCCCTTACTGGTAATGACCAACCCTTATATGTAGTCAACGGAATGCCAATTGAAACAGGAAACCTTGGAAGCGCAGGTATGTGGGGTGGTAATGATGCCGGTGACGGTCTGGCCTCTATTAACCCAGATGACATCGAAAGCATCTCTGTTTTGAAAGGAAACGCAGCTGCAGCCCTTTATGGTGCAAGAGCAGCAAATGGAGTGGTTTTGATCACTACCAAATCAGGTAAAGCCAGAAAAGGAATCGGTGTTGCCTTGAACTCAAACATCACATTTGACAATGTATTGGATTTTACGGAATACCAGAGGTCTTATGGACCCGGAAGAGATGGTGTTATTCCTGCATCTTCGGGCGATGCTTTGGATGTCGGAAATTCTCATTGGGGTGGAAGATACAATGGTACCAGCACTCCGCAGTTTGATGGGGTTTCTAGACCATATTCAGATACAGGTGAAGGCTTGAATGCATTTTACGAAACAGGCTATACCATCAATAACTCTGTTGCACTGAGTGGTGGAAACGAAACTGGCACATACCGATTTGCTTATTCAAACTTGAATAACAATGACATCATGCCAAATGCAGGTTTCAAAAGAGATGTAATCAACATGAATGTCAACAGTAAGCTTAAGAAGCTTACCTTGGATTTTAGCGGTCAATATTCCAAGCAAAATGCAAACAATAGACCAAGACTATCTGATTCTCCTGGAAATGCCAACTTTGCTATGATGACTAGACCAGGAAACATTCCTCTTTCGGCTATGAGAGGATCTACTGATAAATTAGGAGCACTAGAAGATGGTTTTGAATTGAGATACCAACCAAACGTTTTCCAGACTAACCCATATTGGGCTGCTTATCAGTTCTATCGTGAAGATGTGACTGACAGGGTTTTGGGTAAAGTTTCTTTGAGATACGACATTACTGATTGGTTGTATGTCATGGGCAGGGTTGGTACTGATTTTCAGTCAAGAACAGATGATTCTTCTGAGCCTTATGGAACTGCATACAAACCAAGAGGTGATTACAATGTAAGTAAGAGAACCATTAGAGAAGACAATATGGATTTGTTCATAGGAGCCCAAAAGCAATTCGGGGATATTTCTTTGGATGCCTTGGTTGGAGGGAACAGGATGAGAAGGTCTTTTGAAAGTCTTTCAGGTGGGGGAAATGACCTTGTAGTGCCTTTCTTTTCAAGTGTAAGAAACGTAGCTGCTCCTCAGGTAGGATATGGTTTTAGTGAGCAAGGAATCAATTCATTATTTGGATACGCAAACGTAGGATACAAAAACTTCCTTTTCTTAAATGTAACTGCCCGTCAGGACCAATTCTCTACTTTGTCTCCTGCAAATAGCAAATTGTTTTATCCATCAGTGGGAACTAGTTTTGTCTTGTCAGATGTAATTGAATTGCCAAAAGCTTTCACATTTACCAAGTTCAGAGCATCTTGGGGTCAAACAGGTGGAGGTGCGCCAAATCCATATGCGCTTAACCTGACTTATGGTCTAGTAGGAGCAGGTCACTTAGGTGGTAGCTTGGGACAAATCAACAATGGTTCAATCCCAAATGCAAATTTAGAGCCCTACCTTTCCACAGAATATGAATTTGGAGCGGATTTAAGGTTCTTTGAAAACAAATTAGGTTTGGATGTAGCTTATTATAGCCGTACCACAACCAATGATATCCTTGCAACAGGTATTTCAGCTACTTCAGGTTTTGGATCAACGATTATCAATATCGGTGAATTGACAAACAAAGGGGTTGAATTGTTATTGAACGTTGTTGCTTATCAAAGGAAAGATTTCCGTTGGGATTTCTCATTAAACTATGCCAATAACCAAAGTAATGTTGTAAGCCTTGGAACAAATGCAAGTGGTGATCCTATAGAATTTATCAACCTTGACGAATCAAGATTAAGAAGAGAAAGAATCCGTCATATAGTAGGTCAGCCTTTGGGTATGATTGCAGGTTTTAAGCAGCTGGAAATCGATGGTCAGAAAGTATATGATGACAGAGGTCTTCCGGTACCGACTAATGGATTGGAAACTATCGCTGAGGGTCGCCATCCAATTTCAGCAGGTCTTGTAAACAATTTCAGCTATAAGAATTTTAGGTTGATGATTTTGCTTGACGGAAGGTTTGGAGGACATTTGGTTTCTGGAACCAATTTTTTTGCTTACAACAATGGTTTGCATGAAGAGACCTTGGCAAGCCGTGAAAATGGTTTAACAGTTTCTGGAGTAGATACAAACGGTGAGGCAAGAACTTGGAACATTCCTGCAAACTCTTCAGATCCTACCCAATTTTTGATTGACGATTATTTCAACAGATATGCTCAAATTACTGAAAACATCGTATATGATGCATCTTTCATTAAGTTAAGAGAGTTCTCTTTTGGGTATTCGCTTCCTGGAGCACTTTTGAGTAAGACGCCATTTACGGCAGCATCTGTTTCATTGGTAGGTAGAAATCTCGCTTTGATTTGGTCAAAAGTGCCAAATATAGATCCTGAATCTGCATACACTGTTGGAGGTAATTCCCAAGGTTTGGAATTCTTTGCCATGCCAACTACAAGAAGTTTTGGATTTAATATTAACCTTAACTTCTAATAGGGATGTTTAACAAACTAATTCACGGAAAAATGAAAAGTATATATAAAATAACTGGACTCTTACTTGCTTTCACTTTAACATTCAGTTCTTGTGATGAGCAGGCTTTGTTGGATCTGAATACGGATCCGAATGCGGTTACAGATATGGATATGTCATTCTTGTTTTCTCTTGCTACTTTGAGAATTGGCGGAGAATATGAAAATACAAGAGCTAACATGCTATATTCTGCCACTATGATCCAACACTCGTCTTCATTGGCAGGATACTTTAGCGGTGATAAGTATTTCTACAATGCACAATACAGTGGTGCGTACATGGAAAGACATTATACAGATGTGATCAGGCTTTATTCTCATGTGATCGATAAAACGAAAGACAATCCTGAAGATGCCAATTTGAATGCAGCAGCTACTGTTATGAGAATTTTTGACCTTCACAGAATGACAGATCTGTATGGAGATATCCCTTATTTCCAAGCTGGTAGAGGTTTGGAAGGCGAAGAAAACTGGTTCCCTTCCTATGATAACCAAAAGGATGTTTATTTTGACATGGTAGATCAGCTCAAAATTGCTAGAGATAAGTTCTCTCCAAGTGCCAAGGGACTAGGTGTTCAGGATTTTCTTTATGCAGGCAATCTTGACAAATGGAAAAGGTTTACAAATGCGCTCTTGATGAGAATCGCAATGAGGATGTCAAATGTCGATGCTGCCAAAGCTAGAGAGGTATTTATCGAAGCAAATAACAGCGGAACATTCGGTTCTGTTACTGACAATGCTTACATTAAGTATACTACAGGTCCTATCGGTAACAATAGAAATGGACTAAACGATGGCTATTGGAATACTTATAAATACTCACAGGATTGCAAAATCAGTAAAACATTCATTGACTGGATGAAAGCAAACAATGATCCAAGATTGATGATTGTATCAGGAGGTTTGGGAGACCCAACCGCTGCTGCAAGTACTTGGAATACTGATCCTGCAGCACAGCGTGGTATGCCAAATGGGTATAATTCTACGACCTTAAGGACGATTCTTTCTCCTTCTGAACTTGCCGAATTTGAAGCTCTTCAGCCAAGAGGAAACAGAATGTTTGCCATGCTTAATCTTAAATATTTGGATTGGGAAGATCCTTATGTTTTGATCACTTATGCCGAAACTGAGTTTATGAAGGCAGAAGCTTCACTTAAGGGTTGGATTACCACTGATGCGAATACCCATTTTACCAATGGTGTAACTGCAGCAATTACATCATGGGTTGATTTTGATGCCTCATTTGCAAGAACGGGTCCGGAAATCACTTCTTATATTACTGGAAGAGGTTTTGCTTCTGCTTCTAACGCCGATAAATTAAGACTTATTGGTGAAGAATATTGGGCAGCAACTTGGTTGAATGATATCGAATCTTGGTCCAACTGGAGGAGGACAGGTTACCCTGTTTTAACTCCAACACAAGATCCAAATAGATTCGAAGCCAACGAAATCCCAAGGAGATTGAGATATTGGGAAGCTGAGATTGGCGCTAATCCTGCTAACTACGAGGCAGCGAGAGTGAGAATAGGTGGTGACAACCTGATGACCAAAATGTGGTGGGACGGTGGAAATTGATTTCCTTAGAATTATAAAATCAAAAAAAGGTGCTTTCGGGCACCTTTTTTTATTAAATCTAAAAGACATAAAAAATGAAAAAAGTAATTTCTGCTTTTGTTCTTATGGGATTTCTGTCCTGTGAATCAAAAGAAATTTCCACTTCTCATGATGGACTTGAAGAGGTCAATTATAAAATTATCGGCTATATCGCCGGTTGGAAAGGTGTAGATACCACCAAAATCGATGCCTCTAAACTTACCCATATCAATTATGCCTTTGCCAATGTCGTAGAGGGGAAAGTCATAGAAGGCGAGGGGAGGGAGCTTACTGATAAGGAAAACCTTGCAAAACTAAATTCACTCAAAAAGATTAACCCTGATTTGAAAATATTGATATCAATTGGGGGATGGACTTGGTCAAAAGGTTTCTCTGATGCAGCCTTGACAGAGGAATCCCGAGAGATATTTACTGCCTCAGCCTTGGATTATTTGATCCGTCATGACCTTGACGGATTGGATTTTGATTGGGAATATCCTGCCTATCCCGGGGACAATAATACCTATAGGCCTGAGGATAAAGAAAATTTTGTACTGATGTTAAAGTCGGTGAGAGCGGCTTTGGACAGCCTTGGTGCTTTGGATGGGACTCATTATTTGAGCACGATTGCCTCTGCGGGTTTTAAGGAATACCTTGATGTCAATGACCTTGGTGAGGCGCAGAAATACCTTGACTTTATCAATATCATGTCATATGATTTCATTGTCCAATCATGGAGGGATACTACAGGTCATCATGCCAATCTGTATTCGAACGACCCAAATATAAGGTCTTCCGAAAATGCGGTGAAAGACCATGTGGCTGCAGGAGTTCCCATCGAAAAGCTGGTCATGGGAATTCCCTTTTATGGTAGAAGTTGGGAAAATGTGTCTTCAGGAAATAACGGTCTATTCCAATTTGGTAAAGGCTCAAAAGGGTATCCCTACAGGGCAATTCTGGAATTGATGCAAGATTCTTCTTTTGTCAGACATTGGGATGAAAATTCAATGGCCCCCTATTTATGGAATGAAAAAGAAGGAATATTTGTCACTTTCGAAGACCCTCAATCAATTTTTCAAAAAGCCGAATTTATTAAGAAACACAAAATGGGCGGGGCAATGTTCTGGGAATACAATGAAGATACAGATGATCATATTTTGCTGAATGCCTTATTTAAAAGCCTGAAATAGCGTTAAAATTTTCGATCTGATGGATAAATAAACAAAAATAATCATATTGCTGTTCGGATAAAAGGTTTGAATGGCAATGAAATGGCAAAGAAAAAGACCTCTATAAAAGATATTGCAAAATCCTTGGGAATTTCGATTACCACAGTTTCATTTATTCTCAATGGGAAAGCAAAGGAGAAAAGGATAAGTGATGAATTGACTTTGAAAGTGGAGAAGTATATCAAAGAGGTAGGGTACAAGCCGAGTCAACTTGCACAAAGCCTCCGCCTAGGAAAGTCTAATGTGATTGTCTTTATGGTAGAGGATATATCCAACCAGTTTTTTGCTTCCATAGCAAGAAAGATCGAGGAAAAAGCTTACAAAAATGGGTATAAAATCATCTATTGCAGCACAGACAATGATCCCGAAAAGGCCAAAGCTCTGATCGATACATTCAAAGTTAGGAGTGTAGATGGTTTTATCATTACGCCGACTCCCTATCTTGAAAATACCATTTTGGAACTTATTGAAGAAGATTTTGCAGTGTTGCTATTTGATAGGTGGATTCCTTCAATTGATTGTAGTTATGTCGTCGTTGAAAATGAAAAAAGTGCCTTCGAGGCAACTTCACATTTGATTCAAAATGGATGTAAGAATATCGGATTTGTAACCGTCGAATCTGATCAGATACAGATGAATGACAGACTTGAAGGGTATGGGAAGGCCATTGAAGCACATGGATTAAAGAAAAATGTGCTTATGCTGCCCTTTCACAATTTGTCCGAACATCGGGCAAGTCACAAAATCCAACAATTCGTACTGAAAAACAGTGATCTTGACGGTCTGTTTTTTGCAACCAATTACCTGGCTTTTGAAGGGTTACAAGCCCTAAATGCTTTAAAAAAACATATCCCTGAAGATCTTTTGGTGGTTTCTTTTGATGACCATTATTTTTTTACGCTTTTTCAGCCTAATATCTCTGCGATTGAACAGCCTTTGGAAGCGATTGCCGAAAAATTGATGAAAGGCATGTTGATGTTGCTAGATGATGAAACAACCAATAAGCTTGATTTCAAAATTATTTTGCCAAATATCCTTCATGTGAGAGAGTCTTCTAATTTTAAGAGATGAAGTATTTTTTTCATCCCTAGAAATCTGAAAGTAATTAACTATTTTTGATAAATCCTTTTAGCAACATTATTTTGCTTATTTCAGATTAAATACAGAATTCTTAGGGGCTTCACAATATGTGAATTTGAAAATTTTCAATGAACAACAGATTGATTTTGTCCGCCGATATAGGTGGTTCTCATATAACCGCTGCAGCTTTCGAGGAAAAGCCATCCGGGTTTTCCATAGGGACAGTCCTTAGAAAAAATATTGATTCAACTAGGAACAAGGATTTCATTCTTGATGAATGGACATCACTTTTTAAAGAACTGAACCAAGACTTCAGTAATACTTGTGTAATTCTCGCCATGCCTGCGCCTTTTGATTATGCCAATGGTATATGTCACATTAAAGACCAAGGTAAATTCATCCATCTTCTTGGTGTTGATTTAAAAAAGGAATTGGCTGGAAGGCTGGGGATTTTACAATCTCAAATCAATTTTGTAAATGACGCGAAAGCTTTTTTGATGGGCGAATCAAATTTCGGAAAAGTATCAGGGTTCAAAAACCTACTCGGACTTACATTGGGAACCGGACTTGGATCTTCGATGAAGTTGGGGGATCGGATTTTTGATGCAGAACTTTGGTCCACCAAGTTCAAAGACGGCATCGCAGAAAATTATTTAGGAACATCTTGGTTTGTAAATTGGTGCAGAGAAAATCTGTCTATCCAGGTGAAGGGCGTGAAAGAAATCATAGAGAATCCTAATTTGCTTTCTATGGCCTTGCCTGCATTTGGTCAGTTTTCAAAAAATCTTGCCCAATTTATTCTGATGCAGTTGGAGGAAAGACAAATAGATGCCATTGTTTTGGGTGGTAATATCTCAAAGGCAAGAGAGTTATTTTTGGAAGAAACGGTTTCCACACTTGTTGCCAATAAAAACAATTTACCGGTTTTTATCAGTGATTTTGGAGATAAAAGTGCGCTTTTGGGAGCGGCTTCCCATTTTTTTGGTCAAAAAGTATTATTAGGATTGGATCAAGAATCGTAACTTGAACCCTTGTAATCTTTAACCTAGTTTCAATGAAATCTATTCTGTCGCATACCGTTTTCTTTTTATTTCTATTTTCTTCAGTTTCAATTTTTGCCCAAGAAGAAACACAGTTGCTGATCATTGGAGGAGGTGCAAGTGGGACATCTGCTGGCATCCAAGCTGCGAGAATGGGAGTCGAAACAGTTATCTTGGAGGAAACGACCTGGCTGGGAGGAATGATCACCGCAGCGGGTGTATCTGCTATAGACGGCAATCATGATTTACCTTCTGGAATCTGGGGAGAATTTAGGGAGAAATTGTATGCATATTATGGCGGACCGGAGGTAATAAGTACCGGTTGGGTCAGTAATACACTTTTTGAGCCATCAGTTGGAAATAGAATTTTTCAGGAATGGGTCAAAAAAGAAAATAATTTGCTAGTTCATTTTGAATCAAAATGGCAAAATGCAGTTTTTGAGGATGGGATTTGGCAGGTACAATTCCTCGAAAAGGGGAAAATGAAGACCATCAAAGCAAAAATGCTCATCGATGCCACAGAACTCGGTGACGTCATGGCTTCTCTTGGTTATAAATATTTTGTAGGGATGGACAGTCAAGATCGGTTTGGAGAGGCTTTTGCCCCAGAGAAAGCCAATGATATCGTTCAGGATTTGACCTATGTTGTGGTTTTGAAAGATTTTGGAAAGGGAAATGACAAAACCATTCCCAAACCTAAAGGTTATGATCCCGCGATTTTTGCCTGCGCCTGTGACCACGCCGATCCTATATCATTTGACAGTCCTCAAAATGATTGTCAAAAGATGCTTAATTATGGTAAGCTTCCCAACGGAAAGTATATGATCAATTGGCCCAACTGTGGCAACGACCTATACATGAACATCGTTGAAATGTCGCAGACAGATAGGGACAAAGCGCTTGAAGAAGCTAAATTGCATTCTTTGAGATTTATCTATTACATACAAAACGAACTTGGATACAAGCACTTAGGGCTTGCTGATGACGAGTTTCCCACTAAAGACAAACTTCCCTTTATTCCATACCATCGAGAATCAAGGCGAATCGCTGCTGAAACAATGTTTTCCCTGCCATATGTTCTTTCTCCGTACGATCAGGAGAAGGCTTTTTATCGGACAGGCATTGCCGTTGGGGATTATACCATTGACCATCACCACAAGATGAATCCAAGTGCTCCACAAATTGATTTTATTAAAATCAGGGTGCCTTCCTATAATATTCCTATGGGAAGTTTGATCCCAAAGGGTTCTACCCATTTTATAGTGGCGGAAAAAAGTATCGGAGTATCCAATATTGTTAATGGCGCAAGCCGATTACAGCCTGTGGTTTTGGGCTTAGGTCAAGCTGCAGGGGCTTTGGCAGGTACTGCTATTCTCAGCGGACAAAACCTGCAAGAAGTCAAGGTCAGGAAAGTGCAACAAAATCTTTTGGATAAAAAAGCCTACCTGATGCCATTCATGGATATTTCTCCTAGCCATGTACATTTTGAAGCAATTCAAAAAATCGGTGCGACAGGAATTTTGAAAGGATTTGGTGTTCCTTATAAGTGGGCAAACCAAACCTGGTTTTACCCTGATAGGGAAATTTCCGAATTTGAATTGGTGGATGGTCTCAGACCTTTATACCCTCAATACAGCCAATTTTGGGCTGCTTCCGGAGAGCCTTTGAGTCTTGGAAGGTTTTTAGAAATATTGAAAGTCGTCAGGCCGGAATTAAAAGAAAATGACATTTCACTGATTTGGAAGAATCAAAAACTTTCCGGATTTCCATCAGCCGACACGAAGCTTGATAGACTAGGTGTTGCGGTTTTGCTGGACAGTATCTTAGATCCTTTTTCGATGCCGGTGGACTTTAATGGAATGCCGATCAATCAATGATTTGGGATTTTCTAACGTTTAGAGATCTTATTTGACTCAGTTCTATCAAGGATGTAATTTCCTATTTTTTCACCTTGTTTGACTCCTTCCTCGATGGCGTCCCGAAAATGGATCCCACCGTAAAGCCTTGAAATAGCCGCTTCATCTGCCGCCTTGGAAAATGACTTAAATGGCCTTTCAGGCAATCCAAAATAGACTTCTGAGGTATCTATAAAATCAAAATCATCCCCAAAATAGTTAGTGAGAATCACAGCGCTTGTTTTGGAAATCACGCTGTGCCCGCTTGTATATTCCGGAAAAGGAGGAGTCTGTAACAAAGGCCGCCAAGTAGGGCTGAGGTATTTTTGAATGGCCGATTCAGGCCTGATTCTATCTGAATCGTACTTTTCTTCCCAGCAGCTTACAAAGGCATCATGTAGTCCCAATGCCACCAATGAATGGATATAGATCGCTTCCCTCCAAGTCAATTTCGCCTTTTCGACTGCGATTCCTGTGATACCCATCCAATGACCTCCGGGAGAAATCTTTTTTATACCAATGGCCATATGTCCGGAAAAACTCACCATAAAAGGATTGCAGTCCCAAAAATTTGCAATTAATTTTTGCTCTTCGGATAGGGTCGAGGTCACCTGAAAAACCTCATTTAGCTGGTTTTTAAAAGAACTCCCTTCTGTAAGGTCAAATTCAGCCGGAGGAATTGGTTTATATGGTCTCAACTCTGTCAGAAAGAAAGTCCTAATTGTTCTCCATTCGGGTTCCACAGGTGCCATATAAGCCGGTGGGGTTGGATACCAATGGCCTTCGTTTTTATTGGGAGTGTATCTTGTCAGGGCACTCAATTGCTTGTATCCATCGGTGTTTGCCAAATCCAATACTTGGGCTGAAACTTTCTCGGCAAATTCAATATTGGTTTCAATATCTTTTTTGGAAATCCACTTTGACTTGGTGAATTGGCTTAAAAGTGCTTTTTGTTTTGCCTCAAGAAGTTTGCCGGAGGGCATGATTTTCTTTCCCGTTTCCAACATAGCGTAGACTGAAACGAACTCTGGGATAAGGTTTTTTCCAGTTTCTCCAATGAATTCAAATGTTTCAATGTTGGTTTTTGAAACCAGATTTTCATTTTTTGACTTTCCTGTTGCTTGGTCCCAAGCAAGGTGTGCTGCCAAGGTAGCATAGGCATAAAATCTGGCTGCGGCTGGAGGAGAGGCCACATCTGTAACCATTACTTCAGTGATGTGAAAAAGATTTTCAGAAAAAACCTTTGAAGGCGGAGTGTGGTTTTTCTGCGAAAATGCAGACAATGTTAATCCTGGGAAAATCAATAGGAGTAATGCCAATCGAATTGTTTTCCAATATCTCTTCAAGCTTTCCATTTCAATCATTCTTTTGGTAATTGATTATCCCACGGTTATTGATACCGAAAAAGAGGAGGTTGGGTTGTGTTTGCAGTTGAAGGATTGACTTCACATCTCCCAAAATTGAAAATCCCGAAATTCTTTGCGGTATAAATTCAAAATTCCCTTTTCCGTCCCCTTTGAATAATTGGCCCAAATTGGCATCCATCATTCCGAGTCTGAGTCGTGTATAAGTCTGATTTCCTGCTAGTAAAAGATCCATATTCCCATCTTGATCATAATCAAAAACATGAATGGCATGGATTGGTGCAAATTGGGCTTCAATCGGTAATGCATGGGTGATGAATCTTCCAGAGTTATTTTCAAAATACATTGTCCTCAATTCCGTTGCCTCTAATTTGGAGGAATTTGCTATTTGCTCTTTTGTCAAAACCTGCTCGAGTGTGGCTGTTGCATAACTTCCATAATCTGTAAACTTACTCCTAAAGCCATAAACTTGGTCAAGAAGTTCGTCTCTGCTTGGAAAAGGAAAGGGTTTCCCTTGTACATAACTGACCAAAATTGGGTCTGTGGATGAATTGTCATCAAAATCCCCAAAATACAAACTTAGGGGTTCAGAACTATTGGTCTTGAACTGGGAATTCATGCCGAAGTTTCCGGCCAGCAAATCTATATCTCCATCCTTGTCAAAATCCCCAAGGGCAAGACTTGACCACCAGCCTTTTGTATCATCTCCCGACCAATCTTGAGTAGCGTCATTAAATTTGATTCCACCTTCATTGAGAAAAACTGTGACCGGCATATACTCCCCGACGAGCACCAAATCCTGAAATCCATCTTTATTCAGATCCAAGGTCACAGCATCGGTGACCATTCCTATTTTACCAGCCAAAGGCAGAAACTGACTTGAAAGATCAGAAAAATTTCCTTTACCGTCATTCACCAAGTCGTAGCT
>NZ_CDSBKL010000088.1:0-12463 GCF_977115555.1 Aquiflexum sp. | reverse complement strand
AGCAGCTTTAATATTATCAGATTCAGCGGTCATGAAATACTCATGGAGGATATCTTCTCTTTCTTCGTCCATGATGTTTTCGATGTAATAGTTGATGTTGAGCTTGGTTCCGCTGTAGATAATCTGCTCTATTTCACCTATCAACTCTGCCATGGAAAGATTCAGATTTTCCGCAATTTCATCCAGATTTACTTTTCTATCAACCTGCTGAATAATTGAAATTTTTACTTTTGATCTGTTACCTGCTGTTTTTACTACTACATCAGACGCTGTCATGATGTCATTTTCCTCTACGTAAGCTTCGATCAACTTTAGGAATGGAGCACCAAATTTATTGACTTTTCCCATTCCAACCCCATTGATTTGGGCTAGTTCTTCCTTATTCGTGGGATAAACTGTTGCCATTTCTTCCAAAGAAGGGTCTTGGAAAATCACATAAGGAGGCAAACCTTTAGATTTGGCAAGTTTTTTACGTTCTGCTTTGAGTAATTCAAAAAGCTTCTCGTCATATGCCTTTCCACCTGCGGACATCTCTTCTGCAGCTGTATCTACGGGAACTTCATCAAAATTAAAATCTTTGCTAAGCGTAATGGAGTAGGGTTCTTCTAAGTAATTTTCCCCTTTTGTAGTAATCTTGATGATACCATAATTCTCTATATCCTTATCCAAGAACCCTAAAATGAGCGCCTGTCGGACTACTGTTCTCCAAAGTTTTTCATCCTCTTCTTTTCCTTTGCCGAATACAGATATCTGATCGTGTCCATAGCTTGCGATATAGTCATCCTTTTCTCCTCTGATTACTTTTACAATGTGGGCAAGGTTAAATCTGTTATTGGTTTCTTTAACAGCTGAAATTGCAGAAAGGAGGTAGTCCATACCCTCAAATTTCTCTTTCTGCTTTTTGCAGTTGTCACAGTTACCGCAATCATGGTCTAGGGTTTCACCAAAGTAATGGAGGAGCACACGTCTCCTACACATTGTACTTTCAGCATAAGCAGCCATTTCTTCGAGGAGGATTTTGGCATTTTCCCTTTCTGTAACAGGTTTGTCTTTATTGAATTTTTCAAGTTTGATGATGTCATCATACTTATAAAACATCAAACAATGACCTTCTAGACCATCTCGTCCTGCTCGTCCTGTTTCCTGGTAATATCCTTCCAAGGATTTGGGAACGTCATAATGGATAACGTACCTGACATCTGGCTTGTCAATTCCCATCCCAAAAGCTATTGTAGCCACGATTACATCCGTTTCCTCATTGAGAAAATCATCCTGATTTTTGATCCGGACATTCTGATCCAATCCCGCGTGGTAAGGTGCAGCATTGATACCGTTGACCTTAAGCAATTCTGCAATTTCCTCAACTTTTTTGCGGCTGAGGCAATAGATAATCCCCGACTTTCCTTTATGGGATTTAATGTATTTGATGATCTGCTTTTTGGTTTCGTTCTTCACTTTTGGCCGAACTTCATAATAAAGGTTTGGTCTGTTGAAGGAAGATTTGAAAATATCTGCCTCTTCCATCTGAAGGTTTCTTTGGATGTCCACCTGAACCTTTGGAGTGGCAGTAGCAGTCAGGGCTACAATAGGAAGATGAGAGCCGATCTGTGCAATAATGGATTTTATTTTTCGGTATTCCGGTCTGAAATCATGGCCCCATTCTGAAATGCAATGTGCCTCGTCTATAGCTACAAAACTTAGCTTCGCCTCTTTGAGGAAAAGCATGTTTTCCTCCTTTGTCAAAGATTCCGGAGCAACATAAAGAAGCTTGGTTTTTCCCGAAAGGACTTCTTTCTTTACTTTATTTGTCTCTGATTTATTGAGAGTTGAATTGAGAAAATAGGCATTGACACCAAATGCGTTCAATTGGTCAACCTGATTTTTCATCAATGCAATAAGAGGCGAGATGACGATGGCAGTTCCTTCACTGACAACTGCAGGAAACTGGTAGCATAATGATTTTCCGGCTCCTGTAGGCATGATGACGAAAGTGTTTTTTCCTTTCAATACATTCTCCACAATAGCTTCTTGGGTTCCTCTGAACTGGTTGAAACCGAAAATTATTTTAAGTTTTTCTTTTGCGCTTTGATCCACAATTAATTGATATTACTATATAAACCTAAAAGGTATACATTAAAATTTTGAAGGATTTCTTTTTTATCTTTGTTACAAATCTAATGAATAACAACAGCAGTTTTGAAGTTAACAAAAAATATTAAAAGTTGTGTCATCAAAGTGCTTCAAACAAAGCTAAATGCCATTCAAAATCTCTTTAATTTTATAGAGAATGAGTTTGAGGCTTCTAAAGATGATTTTTTGCCCTTAAAAAAGCGGATATAATCATTTTGTTAAGAAAAAAGCTCGAATATTGCTGATACTATTCTGTTGTGATCAATTTATTCGGCACTCTGTCTCTTTTGGTATTCACGGTGGATTCCAATCATGTAAAATAGGGAAAATTAAGTGTTAAGAATTCATCATCAGGTTTTATGAAAATATTATATCTCTAAAATCAAGATACTCATACCATTATTCAAAAGTTCTTGATCAATAATTACCGAATATTGAGATATAAATTTCCGTTGTTTGGTGAAGAATTTAAAGACAATGAAGCCAAGAGATATATAGTTTAATAAATATTCCTCCAATGCTCTACATTATTTAAAGGAGTCCAATATTACATAGATGGTAGCTTTGAACTAAGTAAAAGTGGTAGGATTTATGCATATTCATGATTTAATGAAAGAAGGAATAGTTTAATTTACTTTAATGCAAAAAAGACCCTACATTGTGATTATGGCTGGTGGAATAGGTTCCAGGTTTTGGCCATATAGCAGAGACAACAAACCCAAACAATTTTTGGACATCCTTGGTACGGGGCGTACTTTGTTACAAATGACCTACGATAGGTTTATTACGCTTTCTGACAATTCACAATTTTTTGTGGTTACCAATTCCAAATATAAAGAACTGGTTAAGTTGCAACTTCCGGAAATACCTGAAAGCCAAATTTTGACTGAACCTTTGAGAAGGAATACTGCCACATGCATTGCCTATGCCAGTTATAGAATTTTAGGTAAAGATCCTGAAGCCAAGGTTATCGTAACTCCTGCAGATCATCTTATTCTCCAAGAGGAGAATTTTTTCAAAACAATGGAAATTGCAATTGCTGCGGCTGATACAGAAGACAGGCTAATTACCCTTGGTATTAGACCAAACAGACCTGAAACGGGTTATGGCTATATTCAATACATCAGCAACCAGGGAAACCCAGTCAAGAAGGTAAAAACCTTTACCGAAAAGCCCAATGCAAAACTTGCAAAAACTTTTATTGAAAGCGGTGATTTTGTATGGAATTCAGGAATGTTCGTCTGGAAAGTAAGCAGCATCATCAAGGCCTTTGAAAAATACATGCCTGATGTGGCCGAGGTATTTGAGGAAGGAGCGGACCATTTTACCCTTGAAAGAGAAGATGCTTTTATCAAAAAAGCCTATTCTTTGGTTAGAAATATTTCCATTGATTATGGAATCATGGAGAAAGCCGATGAAGTATATGTAGTCCTTGGAGATTTTGGATGGTCGGATTTAGGTTCCTGGTCAAGTCTTCATGAAGTACATGAAAAGGATGTGGAAAATAATGTGGTAGAAGCCAATGCCCTTCTCTATGATACCCAAAATTGCTTTATCAAAGTTAGCCCCCAAAAATTGGTAGTAGTGGAAGGTTTGGATAATTACCTGATCAATGATTCTGAAAATGTCCTGATAATATGCAGATTGGATGGGGATAAGAAATTTCGCGAATTTGTCAATGCAGCCAAAACAAAAGGAGAGGATTTTGTCTGATGAAAAAGGAAGTTACTATCACTGAAGCCCAAAAACTAGTGGATGATTGGATCAAAACAGTAGGTGTACGCTATTTTAATGAACTGACCAATACCGCCATTCTGATGGAAGAAGTAGGGGAACTTGCAAGGATTATGGCCAGAAAATACGGGGAACAATCATTTAAAGAATCTGACAAAGAAATAAATATGGCTGATGAAATGGCCGATATTCTTTGGGTCCTGATTTGTCTTGCTAATCAAACAGGAATAGACCTGACCGAGGCTTTTCAAAAGAATTTTGATAAAAAAAACAGTAGAGATAAAGACAGGCATAAGGAAAACAAAAAGCTCCTATAACTTCTCAAGAGACCCTTTCCCCTTTTTTTTATTGGATTTATTATCGGGTTTTATTGCATTTTAGTTTACATTATCTCCCGGATGGTTTCGGGGGGGGTTAAGTGAGAAAGCGATAGTCTCAGGTTTGGATACCTAGCAAGTGGTAGATTTTCGGACATTGCCTGACAGCTTTTTGGATTCCAAAGGAATTTACGGGGTATTTCCTTAAACTTGCTTGTCCAAATCATACCATGAATTATGTAATTGTAGATATCGAAACAACAGGCGGAAATCCAACCCAAGGGGGAATTACGGAAATTGCGGCAATTCTCCATGACGGCAATCAAGTTGTGGATCGGTTTCATTCCCTTATTGACCCGGAAAGGATGGTCCCGAGTTTTATTACAGGATTGACCGGAATAGACAGCCACATGTTGGAAGGTGCGCCTACGTTTTCAGAAGTAGCAGGAGAGCTACATGATTTTTTGAAGGGAAATGTTTTTGTTGCACACAATGTCAATTTTGATTATTCATTTATCCGTGAGGCACTGAAGCATACAGGGATAGAGTTTAATGCACCAAAATTATGTACTGTAAGGCTTAGCAGAAAAGCATTTCCAGGTTTTCGATCTTATAGCTTAGGCAGAATTTGTGAGCACCTTTCCATTTCCATCAAGGAACGGCACAGGGCAATGGGCGATGCGGAGGCGACTGCCGAGTTATTTGACTTGATCATCAAGAAAAGCCCTGAGGTCATTCTTCAGACTTTGAAAAAGAGCAGCGCTGAAAGCTTTTTACCTCCCGATATTTCAAAAGAGCGTTTTTTGCAGATTCCCGAACGTACCGGTATCTACTATTTTCATGATAAAAATGGTCAGGTCATCTATGTCGGCAAAGCCAATGATATCCGAAGCAGGTTCAAAGGCCATTTTTCTTCAAGTTCCAAAGACAAAATGCAGTTGTACAACGAAATACATGATATCAGTTGGGAGCTTACAGGAAATGAATTTTTGGCATTTTTGCTTGAATCATTGGAAATCAAGCGTTTGTGGCCCAAGTACAACAAAGCACTTAAATATAACTCATGGAATTGGGGATTGTACAAATACGAGGATGGTCAGGGATATCTCCGGTTTCAGGTTGGAAAGAATACGGGTAGTCTGAAACCTATTTTGGAATTTGAAAGCCATTCTGAAGGTTGGAAGTATCTGTTGGATCAGGTGGAGTCTTTTCATCTTTGTCCCAAACTTTCAGGAATTCAAAAGACAGCCGGTGCCTGTTACGATTATCCCAATCAGAAATGTCAAGGAGCTTGTTGCAGTCAAGAGTCTCCTGAGGTTTATAATAGAAAGGCAAATGATTTTTTAGCTTCCGTTACGGGGCAGGTAGGAGACGTCTTAATCAAAGAAAAAGGAAATCATCCTGAGGAGACTGCTTTTCTTTATTTTGAAAAAGGTGTTTTTTCAGCCTATGGATTTTTGAATCAGGAAGATTCGTTTTTCGACCAAAATGAAATTCTGGAAAGTCTAAAGAAGGTCAGGCACTTGCCGGAAACAAAATACATTTTGAGGTCTTTTTTTCCCAAGCTTTCCATGAACCAAATTATGGTTTTGAAATAAATCCAGTTTACAGCAATAGCGTGGCTACTGCTCCCGATTCCAAAACCATTTTCCCTGACAATTCTCCAACTTGGATTTGGAATGATTGCATTTCTTTCGATTCATTCAAAATCAAAACTACTATCCGACCATCCGGTCTCTTAAAAGCTACATTCGGCAATCCCTCAGGCTCGTTGCTTTCAATTCGGATAGATCCCGGAAGTACATACTTGGAGGCATGGGCGATGACATAATAGGCGGGATTTCTCAAAACCTTGTTGATTTTGATGGTTATGGCTCCTAGGCATTGGTCGCAGCCTCCTCTGTCCGTATGGGGTTTGAGATCAGGTGCTGAGCTCAGATTCCATTCCAATACTGTCTTTGCCCAGTTTCTCGGAGCACCGATAGTCAGGTTTTTGGTGTGCCAAGCTAAGTCTCCGGACAGGTTCCCGGGTGCGCCGACCCATTGTTCGGTGAAGTATAGATTTTTGTCAGGATGGGCTTTATGGACTTCGGATAAGGCCTCAATATTTCCACCATAAAGGTGAAATGCGGAGCCGTTTATGTACTTTTTGGCTTCAGGATCATCCAAAATGCTGATGGGATAATCGGGTCGGTCGGCATTGTGGTCATAGATGATAATTTTTGTTTTTATGCCGCTTTCTTCAAATCTTGGTCCAAGATGGAGTTTTATAAAATCCCGCTGTTCCTCTGCCAGCATCAGGAGACTGGGATTGTTCCCGGGATGAAGAGGTTCATTCTGAACGGTGAGTGCATCAATAATGATACCTTCATCTGCCATCTGTTGGATGTATTTGACCAGATAAAGTGCATATCGGTCGTAGTATTCAGGAAGTAATTTACCGCCACGGGTATCTTTATTGTCCTTCATCCAAGAGGGCGGTGACCAAGGTGATGCCATCAATTTGATTTCAGGATTGATAGCCAAGATTTCTTTTAGGACAGGCAAGACATCTTTTTTGTCCGGCCCCAGGTCAAACTTCAAAAGCAGCGTATCTTTTTCTGCATCTTCCACATCATGGTAAGAAAAAGGATATTCATTCAAATCAGAGGCGGCAACTGATAACCTAAGGTAACTTACGCCAATGCTGTTTTCTTCACTTCCAAAGAGCTCCTTCAAAATCTCCATCCGAGCCTCTGGATTCATGCCCAAAAGATGTTGGGCACTTCCTTGAGAAAGGGTAAAACCAAAACCATCCATTATCTGATAGGTCAGGTTTTCGTCGATTTTTATAATCGGATCCTCTGATGAGGATTTTGAAAAAGAAAGGGGTTCTTGTTTTTCAAACAGGATTCCATTTTGGGGATCAGTCAGCCTAAATTCAGCTTCAATTTTTGATTGGTTGCAGCCGAAAAACATCAAAAGGATAAAATACAGAAAATGCTTCATGGGAGGGGATAAATTAGAAAGCCGTGAAATTTACAGGAAATTCCACGGCTTTAAAAATGTATACATTTTCTTCAAGCAAAAGAAAAAAATGATAGGATTAGAACAGCAACGAAGCCAAGCCTAATTTACTTTTAAAAGGCTTGATCAATCCATTGATTTTTTTGGTATATTTTCCAAGAAGATCATTTCCTAAAAGCCCTGTTAAAAACTTCTGTCTCTCACCACCCAAGGAATTTAAAAGACCTTTTTTGGCATCATCTGTGCCTGTGCCTCCGAGAATTTTGAAGATCTCTCCTGCGAAGCTTTTATTGTTGGCTTTAAGCTTTGTTGCCTGATCGGAAGAGAGGCCCAATCCATCCACACTATCCAATGCACCAAGCAATTGCTTTTGAAGATCGGCGGTGGGGATTTCAGCTTTTGGAACTTTAAGACTTTGGGCTTCGGCATTAAATGCAAACAATGCCACAAATAAAAGGGCGAATAGAAAGAATGGTTTTTTCATAATGGTTTTTTGTTTAAAGTTAAAAATATTGCTTTTAATTGTTTTCTTTTTGGATAAAATTTTACCTTTTCAAATAGTTCCTATCAATATTCTGCAATTAAATCAACCAATCAGCATGATTTTTTTTGAAAGGTTATTTTGATCATATTGAATTATCTGACTTTTTTTGGGAAAATTCACCTCAAGGAACTTTTGTATAACCTTCATTCCCTAACGATCTAATTCTTCTTTTGGGGTCTCGCGTACCTGATAGGTGCTTTGGGCTCAGGTTTCAATTCCACACCTTCGGTTTCAAGGAGTCTCAATGCTTCCTTAACTGCTGTTTCAAGTTGAGGATCTTTTCCTTGGATGACTTCCTTGGGGGTTTGTTCGACAGCTATGTCCGGAGAAATGCCCACGCCTTCTACTGCCCATTCCCCATTGATGTCAAAGAAACCACCACGTGGTGCCACCATGCGACCACCATCTATGAATGGAGGAGTATCCCATGTACCGACCAATCCCCCCCAGGTCTTGGTTCCAATGAGTGGCCCGATTTCCATTTTGTTGAACAGGTAGGGGAGAAGGTCTCCACCTGAACCGGCTCTTTCATTGATCAACATGACCTTAGGGCCCCAGATACCTGCCATTGGTGTGGTAAAAGGCCTTCTATCTCCAGCTTTGCTGTTGAAATAACCATGAAGGTCGCGTGCCATGATGTCTACCATGTAATCAGCCGCTGAGCCACCTCCATTGTTTCTTTCATCTATCACTGCACCTTTTTTATCCTGCTGGGAAAAATAGTAGCGGTTGAAATAAGTGTATCCGGGATTTCCGGTATTGGGTATGTAGACATAGGCCAATTTACCTCCGGACAATTCATCAACTTTTCTTCTATTGCTTTCCACCCAGCTCATCATCCTCAGCTGGTTTTCATTGGCAATAGGGACAACTGTGACCCATCTTGATCCTTCCGTTCCGGGCTTGTTGTTGACACGGATTTTTACCTGCCTGTTTGCAGTGCCTTCAAAATACCCGTAGAAATTTTCAGAGGCGTTTATTTCCACACCGTTTATTTCAAGGATATAATCTCCTTCTTTGACATCTATTCCTGGAATGGAAAGAGGAGCTATCAAGTTGGGATTCCAGCTTTCGGCGCTGTAGATTTTGCTGATGCGGTATTTGCCTTGGTGAACTTCATAGTCTGCACCCAATAGACCGATGGTCACTGATTTGATGTCAGGAAAATCACCACCTGAGGTATAGCTATGACCTACAGCTACTTCTCCGCCAAGGATATCTACAATATAATTCAGATCTCCCCTGTGTTTGACATGGGAAACCCATGGCTTATACCAATTATATATATCATTCCAAGGTGCACCATGGACATTGTCCACATATAGAAAATCACGTTGGTATCGCCATCCTTCTCTAAAAATCTGTTCCCATTCTTCTTTGGGATTTATTTTTACTTTGAAATTGGCAAGGGCTTTCAAATTACCGTCTCCTGCTTTTTTTGGACCTCCGGTGGATTCTACTATTCCCCAATTCCCATTTGTCTGATAGAGCAATGATTTCCTATCCTGAGATGCAGTGGCAAAACTGATTCCTGAAAGGTACATTTCAGTTTTTCTTTCCTTGAAATTATAGCGATGTAAAACCAGACCCTGTTGATTGGGAACAGATTCAGTGTAAAACAAGAAATTTTCCGGACCCATTACCAAGTAAGAATAATCCCTTGCAGGAATGTCCACAGCAATGATCCTGTTCCATAATCCTTCCTCATCGATAATTACCGTCTTGGCATCTGATTTCTTTTCCGGTTCTTTTTTCTCTGTTTCTTTTGGTTTCTCCTCATCACTTTCAGGAAGGAGAGGGGACTTTCCGTTTTTGTTTAAAACGGCTAGGTAAAGGCTTCTTGTCGTGGGTCTTTCATAGGAACTCATGTCCAACCAGCCCGAATTCAAACCGAAATTGGTACTTGCCAAAAAATACAGGTATTCACCGTTAATATCCCATACAGGGCTGATGGCATCCGCCAATCCATCAGTGACTTGGATTTTTTTTCCTGATTCTATTTGGAATGCGAATATTGCCTTGAATTGATTATCCAATAGCCTCGCATAGGCTACCCATTTGGAATCGGGTGACCAAACAGGATTTAAGCTTCTGTTTGGGTGTGCAAAGCGCTCTGTGTCCGCGATTTTGGCAGCCCCACTTTCGATATTGACAATCCAAAGGTTGTAATCCGTATCCGTGAACGCGATGTGTTTACCGTCAGGAGACCATTCTGGTTTGAAGTAAAATGATTTGTTGGGAAGGGTGATGGCTTTTGGTTTGGAAAGGCCTTCCTGATCCCCGATCATCAGTTGGTATTCACCGGAAACATCTGAAAACCAGGCTATCTGTTGTCCATCCGGAGACCAAACAGGGGACCGGTCTGCTATACCGGAGGTATTGGTCAGGTTGCGGGCATCTCCCTTTTCTTTTGGAACAGTGATGATTTCTCCTCTAAATTCAAAAACTGCCCTTTGCCCGGTAGGAGACAAGGAAGCATTGCTTAGGTTTCGGCCATTTACTTCCTCCCATCTTTCCCTTGCCCAATGAAAGTCCCCGTTCACGTTGATTTCCAATTGATTGGAGACTCCTGTAGATGGATTCAGAATATGGAGATAACCACCCTGCTCATAAACCACCTCTGTTCCATTGGAATCATGGTTTTTGATATCAAAATCTGCATGAAAGGTTTCCTGCTTTAGTTTTTCTGATTTGGGGTCAAAAGACCAGATGTTGTTTGCATAATCCCTTTCGGACAGGAAGAATACCTTGTCGCCATGCCATATAGGTTGGGTATGGCGTTCATTGTCAGTCTGTGGTGTCAATTTGAGGGCGTGACTTTTCATGTCCACGATCCAGATAGGTTTAGCCTGACCGCCACGGTAATTTCTCCACTCAGGATCCCAAAAGGCAATTTGCTGGTATGCAATTGATTTACCATCAGGAGAAATTCTTCCATTCACTGCTCTGGGAATATCCAAAGGTTCTTCCATGCCACCATCTTTTGACACCTGAAAAAATTTCGATTCCATGGTAGGAACTCCTACTCTTGCGGATGCAAAGAGCACATGTTTGCCGTCAGGTGTCCATCCGCTTACAAAATCCGCTCCTGGATGCCAGGTCAACCGCTTTGGTTCCCCTCCTTCCACAGGAATGATATATACATCGGTATTGCCGTCATATTGACCTGTAAAAGCAATTGTTTTGCCATCAGGCGAAAACCTAGGCAAGGTTTCTGCCCCTTCATTGCTAGTCAGTCTGATTGCATTTCCTCCCGATTTCGCCACCTTCCAAAGGTCGTTGGCATGGACAAAAACCACATATTCCTGACTGATGGTTGGTTCTCGGAGGAGTCTGGTTCCTTGGCCATTAGCAAAATGGATGGCAAGGAATAGAATGAATAAAAAGAGGATTTTTTTCATGGCATATTTGGGATTGAATGATAGCTAAATGTAACTAAATGGGATCGTCTCTTAAAACCGTTCAAAAAATGTAAAGGTCAAAACCTATTTGATTGATCCGCCGGTTTTTTCTGCGCTTTCCACTTGGATTCCGGAATCATCTTCCATTTCTTCCAATTCATCCCCTTCAGTGATTTTGCCTACCTCGATGATTGGGTTTTCGGAGTTTCCAGTTATTTTGATGGGAATACCAAAAAGCCCTAAAGGCGGCAATCCCAGTCTGAAAGCGATGCTCATATCCCCATCCAAACTGACCTGACCTCCAAATCTTGGCCTAAAACCTGCGATGCGCATCCTTGTCCTTTCTATCGTGATCAGGTTATTGGCTATGCTGCTCCTAATCTGCACGCCTTCCAGATCCGGATCTGCCAATTCCTTGTTTTCTGTATCCTTAGCAATACTGTTCATCAATTTGAATCCTTTCAGTTTAATTTTGTCCAAGGCAAATACTCCCTCACCTTTGATAGAAGGAAGTACAGGATCCATATTGGCATCTAATCTCCCTGAAAGCTTATAATCCAAAGAGGCAATACCTTGGGCATATTCCGCTGCGGTTACCATTTCGCGGAACAATGGGATTTCATCATAGGCCCGTTTGATGTCAAACCCATTTGCTTTGATAGAATAATCGAAATTTGCCCTGTAGGGATCGGAAGGTGTGTATTTCCCTGTCATTTGAACATTGGCGCCAACTAAGTTGAAGCCTGTATTTTCCATTGCAAGAACACCTTCTTTCACTCCGATTTTTCCTTTGAATTTTTCCAGCCTGATTTCATCAAAAAGAATGGTGTCCACCGAAGCTTCCAATGAGAAATCGACATTGGGGGGAATCATGACAACTCCCTGTACTGCCCCTAGGGTATCTATCACCACCGATTCCTCTCCAGAATAAAACATGAAATCATTCAAGTTCAATTTATCACTGCTAAGGGTAAGATTTCCCTTGACAGGAGCATTGGAATCCATATAGTATGCAATCAGATTAAAGAGGTATCCATCTGCCACAAGCTTGTTTTGGGCATATTGCACATTCATTTTTTCGAGATAAATCCTGTCTTTGTCAGCCCTGACCTTTCCCGAATGGATTTCAAAGGGAAGGGGAAACAGTTCTGACCTGATCCGGATTTTTTCCATTTCAATGGTTCCTTTGTTATCAAGCTGTTGTAATCTTCCTTTTTCGGCATCACTTTGAAGCCCTTTGAGATTGATGTCGGTCAAGAGATAGCCATCCACTTCGTATCCCTCGACTCCGAAAGTCTGATAGAGTTTGCCTAAGTCAATCCTACCTTGTG
>NZ_CDSBKL010000087.1:0-12652 GCF_977115555.1 Aquiflexum sp. | reverse complement strand
ATTTTTAAATCTTCCAGTTTGCCCAAACCACTAACTCCCTAATCTTTCAATTTTACAATCTTCCAATTTTTATCCCTTACCTTTGCACCATGGACAGTACGGCGAAAAAAGACATCAGGAAATTCACCTTGGAGCAGTTGGAGGAATTTTTTATCGACAAGGGTGAAAAGAAATTCCGGGCCAAGCAGGTGTACGAATGGCTTTGGAACAAGTCTCTCAAAAACTTTGATGACATGAGCAACATCTCCAAGGAAACAAGGGAAATGCTCAAAGCCAACTTTATCATCAACCATATCCACGTCGACCTGATGCAGCACTCCTCAGACGGTACGATCAAAAATGCCGTCAAGCTCTTTGACAGCAAAATCGTGGAATCTGTCCTGATTCCTACTTCCAAGCGGATTACCGCCTGTGTTTCCTCTCAGGTAGGTTGCAGCCTCGACTGTAACTTCTGCGCCACTGCCCGCCTGAAGCGCATGCGCAACCTCAACCCGGATGAAATCTACGATCAGGTGGTTGCAATCAAAGAGGAGGCTGAGACCTACTTCAACAGACCGCTGACCAATATTGTCTTTATGGGAATGGGCGAACCCCTCCTCAATTACGCCAATGTCATCGAAGCCATCGACAAAATCACTTCTCCTGAGGGTCTTGGAATGGCAGCAAGAAGGATTACCCTTTCCACTGTCGGCATTCCCAAAATGATCAAGAAAATGGCCGACGATGAAGTCAAGTTCAACCTTGCCATTTCGCTGCATTCCGCTATCAACGAGACCCGAAGCCGTCTGATGCCGATCAATGATGTCAATCCTCTGGAGGATTTGGCTGAAGCTTTGAAATATTGGTACCAAAAAACCAAGCGAAAAGTCACTTATGAATATGTGATTTGGGATGGCATCAATGACAACGAGGAACATGCAAGGGCACTTGCCAAATTTTGTAAAATCATTCCCTCCAAAGTCAACATCATCCAATACAATCCCATCGATGAAGGAGAATTCCGTCAGGCATCCAAAGAAGCCGTGGAGATGTATGTGCGGATTTTGGAAAATAATGGTATCGTAGCCAAAGTCCGCAAATCCCGTGGTCAGGACATCGATGCTGCCTGCGGTCAGTTGGCCAATAAGAATGAAGTGGCCCAATTGGAGTAAATCAATATTTATTTTCCCAAACCATTTGATAAAAGAAGAATTAAAAATATATGTTTAGTTAATTTTTCTTTCAAATTATTAATGAGGTAGATTTTTTTCTAATATTGAAACTAAATTTAATTTTAAAATAAACTTTGTCATCATCCCGACGTAATGGATTATGGCATTTGCTTTTTAAATCCAACCAAAACCTAAATAATAATGAGTCGAGTCAAGTATATCCTTTCATTTTTGATCCTAGCATTTTTATTCTTCCTTTCCTCTTTCCAAAACCAGTTTGGCATTACCGAACTTTCGGATAAAATCATCAGTATGACAGAGAGTTATGTCAATGATTTTCCAGAAGAAAAGGTTTTTGTTCACTTGGATAAAAACACCTACGCTGCCGGGGACATGATCTGGTTTTCTACTTACGTCACAGCAGGAAGCCCCGACCTGCCATCGCCTTTGAGTAAGACCGTGTATGTGGATTTATTGGATAATGAAGGGAATCTTCTCCAGCAGAGAACGGTCAAAATCGAAGAAGGCCATGGAAGCGGGGATTTTAAGCTCGACAATTTTGTCAAGGAAGGCATTTACCATATCAAGGCCTATTCCCATTGGTCAAAGGGTTTTGGAGAGGAATCGGTTTTTGGTACTCAAATTGAAATTTTCGAACCTTACAACCTCAGGTTTCAGCCTTCGGTGGTTTTTGAAAAAAATGAAAATGGGAATGAAATCCTTTACCAGGCAAAGATCAATGCTGTCAACCGTAACCTCATTCCTTTAAAAGGCGAAAATATCAGTTACGAATTTTTAGCTGCCGAAAAATTGATCAAAAAAGGCTCAATCATTTTGGATGAGAATGGGAGCAGTTCCCTTGAAATTAGCATACCCCTTTCTTCTTTGGAAGTGGTAACCGAGCTTGTCCTTACTTGGAATGAAAATGAAGACTATGGCATCGTAAGAAAATTCATTTTACCATTTCCTTCAGGAAGTATTGATATCCAGTTTTTGCCTGAAGGAGGCGACCTGATTTCCGGATTTAGTAATAAAGTGGCAGTAAGGGCAGTTTTTCCCGATGGTTCACCGGTACAGCTTTCAGGAAAAATCAGCCTTGGAGAAGAAGAAATTGATTTTGCTACCAATGAATGGGGCTTGGGAGCTTTCAGTTTTATCCCCAAAGAGGGTCAAAAATATGTGTCCAAAATTACCGTCAAGGATCAATCTTTTGAGAAAAAACTTCCTCAGGTCAAGGTGCA
Organism: Aquiflexum sp.; assembly: GCF_977115555.1. NCBI lineage: Bacteria > Pseudomonadati > Bacteroidota > Cytophagia > Cytophagales > Cyclobacteriaceae > Aquiflexum > Aquiflexum sp. The sequence goes on along the minus strand of NZ_CDSBKL010000087.1, from coordinate 10,260 downwards.
GGGAATTAACCTTGCCGTAGACAATACCAAGGATTTGGTCATGAATATTTTGGTTCAGGCCAATGATTTCAAGGCCATCTCCCCGACCGGAGAAGGCTTACTTGTGGTACATGCACGCGGCAGAATCGGACACATGCAGGTGATCAACCTATCCAACGGTGTCACAGGTGCCCGTATCAACAAAGCCAATCTTGCTCCAGGCATCAATCAGGTGACTATTTTCGAGCCTAGTGGCACTGCCTTGGCAGAGCGTTTGGTTTATATTCCTACTCCGGAAAGAAAGATCAATCTTGATGCTTCGAAAGTTGAATTAAAACCAAGAGGGAAAAATTCTTGGAAACTGACCTTGGATGGAGAAGGATTTGAAAAGGGTTCTTACTCTGTCTCAATTACTGATGCAGATGAATTTTCAAATAATATTTCCTCCAACATCATTTCTTACCTCAAGATGGAATCCGAACTCCGTGGCAATATCCATTCTGCCAAGCATTTTTTTGGAGAATCAAAAGATGTCGAAGGACTGGATTTGGTCATGTTGACTCATGGATGGAGAAGGTTTGATTGGCAAGCAGTATTGTCTGGGAAATTTACAAATCCAAATTTTATCGAACAGGGAATCAATATCACCGGTACTATCAAGCCTAAAGCAAATAATAAAAAAAGTGTAACTGGAGGGATGATCAACGTATTCAGCAAAGGAAAAGAGGATGATTTTCTTGCGATTGAATATAACGAGACCGGGAAGTTTATCATCGATGATATGGTTTTTTCGGATACCACGCTTTTGACGATTTCTATCAATGACAAAAAGATGAAGGAATTTGTCGAGTTGGAATTGGATGCCCCGACCGCCAAATATGATTCATGGATAGGATTCAGGCCTTTGGTCAAAGGCTTTCAGGTCAATCCTTCCTTAAGGGATTACCTTGAAAATGCTGAAAAACGGAGACAGGCAGCGGCTGCATTTGACGAAATGGATCTGGTTGAGATAGATGAATTTGTAGTCCAATCCCAAAAATATCTGCCGGAAACCGAAGAAGTCACCCGAGTCTATGGAAAAGGGGACATGACATTAGTGCCATCAGAAATAGGGGGCTTTGAGGGGTACTATGATATCTGGCAATTACTTCAAGGTAGATTCCCCGGAGTGCAGATCAAACCCAATCCCATGGGTTCACCGACCATCACGATCAGGGGGGCAGGTTCATTGAATGCCCTTTCACCCATATTTTTGTTAGACAATGTCCCCGTAGATGCTCAATTTTTGAGTGCGATTTCCCCTAGGGACATGGCGGCAATTGATGTTTTCAAAGATGGTGCAAGTTTGGCCATGTTTGGTTCTGCAGGTGCCGGAGGGGTGATCGCGGTGTATACCAAGCGAGGTAACGGGATCGTAGACACGGGAGAAGGGGTATTCAATATCAGGTTTCCGGGATATTCTACACCGAAAGAATTTTACATGCCAAAATACGATACAGAAACTATTTCAAAACCCGATTTTCGAACAACCCTCTATTGGAATCCCAAATTAAAATGGGTGGGCAATACTTCCGAAATTGAATTTTTCAACAGCGACATAGTTCAGAGGTATAAAGTTGTTATTCAGGGAATAGACCAATTTGGCAGGCTAAGCTATTTGGAAACGGAAATTGGGTCTTAGAGATAATTTCTCGCAAAGGTGCAAAATCGCAAAAGAAATGATGGTAGAAACAAAGTCAATACAAAAACTGAGAGCTGTTCAATGCCTCTTCCGGAAAATAAAAATTGAATACCAATTTCCAGAGAAATGGAAAATGGACTGTGGCCTAAAAAAAACTACTTCTTACTGAATTCAAAAAGTTTGCGTTTCTCTTCCTTACTGAGCGCATCATAGCCTTTGTCGGCTATTTTGTCCAATATCAAATCGATTTCTTCCTGGGTAGCAACATCAACTTTAACTCCGCTGGATTTTGAAGGGCTAGGTTTGGAATGTTCCTGTCCCGTGGAATAAGTTTTGCTTTTGCGGTAGGTGACCTTTACGGAGGATTTTCTGGAGAAAATTCCTTTGAAAAAATTTCCAATGGCCTGTATCCACGAGCCGATATCCCTGCCTTTTTGGAGCTGATAGACATACAAAAAACCCAAAGCTGCCCCGCCAAGATGGGCCAATTCCCCACCTGCGTTATTTCCTGTGGAATTGACAAATGCAATCAAGACATAAAATATCGCGATGTATTTTATTTTGACAGGGCCGAGCAGTAGCAGAAAAAAGGTGGTGTTTGGTGCCAAAGTCGCTGCAGCCACGACCACGGCATATACTCCGGCACTTGCTCCTAGCATCCTGGCATTACTCAATGATTCTGCGAAATATGGAGAGATATTATACATCACGAGGTAAAGCACCCCTCCGGCCAATCCTCCTAAAATGTAGATATTTGCCAATTTTTTACTTCCAAGGTATTCTGTGAGCAAAAGGCCAAACCAATACAAAAACAACATATTGAAAAGGATATGGAAAATCCCTTCATGAAAAAACATGTAAGTCAATACCGACCAAGGTTGGATAATCAATTGCGGCAAATCCGCCGGCATCATCAACAATGAGCGGAAACTCTGATATATATCTCCTGCCCCAGAGAAGGTAAAAATCACCCTTACAAAAACCATCACAAAAAACACCAGGATATTGATCGCAATGATCTTGTACAGGCTGTTGTTTTGTAGCCTGAAAGCGTTTTTGAGGTTATACCAGAATCCTTCGTACATAGTTAGTTAATAAAAGTCTTTCCTACTTTTTTTCCAATAATATACCAATGCTGCTCCTACGATCAAACCGCTGAGATGTGCAAAGTGGGCCACATTGTCCGTCGGGTTGTTATTTACTACGTTGTAAATCGTGTAAAGGCCATAAAACAGAACCAGATATTTGGCTTTGACCGGCATAGGAGGAAACAATAAAAAGAGCTGGGTGTTTGGAAACAGCATAGCAAATGCGATTAATACACCAAATAAAGCACCGGATGCACCTACCATGGGCACATTGGCCTGAATGTCCCGGATTGCTGTAAGGTTTTCTTTTGCCCGCTGGATATTTGCCGGATCTTCAGGATTTCTACTGTAAGCATCCACAAAATCGAAAACACCGGCTTTGAACATATGCCTGTTTTCAATTACAAATTTATTGAACAGTTCTGGACTTGGATCCTCATAAAACGCACTGATTTTATTGTCTAACTTGTTCATCTGATAGGCAGTATAGCCTGAATACAACAATCCCGAGCCCACCCCGCAAACCATCCATAATGTCAGGATCTTTTTTGGGCCTAGAAACTGCTCCAATAAAGGCCCGAATATGAACAATCCAAACATGTTACTGAAAAGATGCCACCCATCAGCATGCATAAACATATATGTCAAAAATTGGGTAGGAATAAAACGGATACTGTTGACATAATACAGCGCAAGCATCCCTTTCAATTGTGGCATCAAAAACGCCGTCACCACATAGACTGCTATCGTGATTATCAATAAATTTTTTACTACTGGGGTGAGATTTCTAAACATACACTATCTGGTAAAGAAGCCATGAATTTGTTGTAAATCGATTTTGACAAAAGTTTTGTTCCCCGAAAGGCCATAATTTGGATTTTGGCAGGCAAAAAGCTGGCCTACGATGATTTCCATTTCCGACATATCAAGTTTGCTGCCTCGCTTGATGGCCGACCTTCTGGCGAGCGACCTCGCAAGGTTTTCTCTTTTGTCCAAAGAAAGCTCCGACTTGAATTGCTTGAACTGCTCGAGCAATCCCTCGAAAAGCGCCTTTTCATTGTTGACCTGTATGTCCGCAGGCACTCCCTGTATCAATACCGTGTCTTTTCCGAACTCTACTATCACAAAACCCAGACTCATAAGTTCATCCCTGATATCCATCACCAACGCAAAATCAGCTTGGCTCAATTGGATATGTGGAGGAAAAAGGCACTGCTGTGAGGCACCTGCAGCCTGGTTGATTTGCTTGCGGTACCTTTCGTATAAGATCCGTTCATGTGCCGACTGCTGGTCAATGATCATCAGGCCGGTAGACATTTGAGCCACAATATAATTGTTTTCCACTTGAAATGTCGCTCCACTGGCATTCCCTTCGGGTAATTGGATGACATCTTCGTTGGCTTTGGAAGAAATGGTCAGGATCTCCTCTTCCCCAATATTCCTTATTTCCTTTCCTCTGGAAATCTCTGTGGAATTTCCTCCTACCTCAAAAAGCCTTTCCCAACCCGAAACAGATTGTTTTTGGAATGCAGGGCTTTGAAATGTTTTGTATTTATTCTCAATCCCTTGGTTGTCAGGTTTGAGGGTATTTTCTGTATGGACAGCTTCGGTTTGTTCCCGGTTGGATTTCCAATTTTCAGTAAAATTCACATCAAAGCTGAAATCCAAAGCCGGCACCACATTATGGGCGCCAAGGGATTGTTTGACTGCTGACCTTACCACGGCATAGACGGTCCTTTCATCGTCAAACTTGATCTCCGTTTTGGTGGGATGGACATTGATGTCGATATGACTCGGGTCAATCTCCAAAAACAGCACATAAAAGGGCTGCATGTCACTTGACATCAGGCCTTCAAAGGCATTGCTGACTGCGTGATTGAGATAGTTGTTTTTGATAAACCTATTGTTCACAAAAAAATACTGCTCTCCCCGGGTTTTTTTGGCTGATTCCGGCTTGCCGATATATCCACGCACATTGAGGTGTGGTGTTTCTTCCAGGCAGGCCACCAACTGTCCTTGATAGGATTTTCCGAAAACCCCCAATATCCTGTGGCTGAGTTTTCCTGGCAAAAGCCTGAAAAGTTCCAGGTCGTTTTGGATGAAAGTAAATCCGATTTCAGGATAGGAGAGGGCGACCCTTTGGAATTCTTCCACCATGTGACGCATCTCTACTGGGTTGGATTTCAGAAAATTTCTCCTTGCAGGAACATTGAAAAACAGATTCCTTACCGATATAGACGTGCCTTCAGGGCAAGAGACAGGTTCTTGTTTTTTTACTTCCGAACCTTCCATCACAATTAGGGTACCCAATTCGGCACCTGTTTGACGGGTTTTCATTTCCACCTGCGCCACAGCGCCGATGGAAGCCAAGGCTTCCCCTCTAAATCCGAATGTCCGGATAGAAAACAAGTCTTCAGTATTTTTGATTTTGGAAGTAGCATGACGCTCAAAACTCATCCTGGCATCTGTCAAGGACATTCCTTTGCCGTTGTCAATGACCTGAATGAGGGTTTTTCCTGCGTCTTTTACAATTACCTGAATGTGTGAGGCTTTGGCATCCACCGCATTTTCAAGAAGTTCTTTCAAAGCCGAAGCCGGACGCTGGACTACTTCTCCCGCAGCAATTTGATTGGCTATCGCATCAGGGAGAAGGTGAATGATGTCACTCATTGCTTGAGCCTTCCCTTAAGCTTGACAATCAATGTAACAAGGAAAATAGCCGTAGCCAGATAAAGCAAATAATACACAGCATCGACACCGTAATACACATACCCAAAAACCAAGGCTATCAGAACCAAAAAAATCAAAAGTCTCAAAAATCCCGTATTTGAAAAGGGAGAGCTGGTTCTTCCTTTGATGGGACTTCCTTGGGTAAAGGCCCCGCGGATTGCCGAACTACGAAAAGAATCCTTTTCAGGATCATATCCTTCATCAAAAGGAAGCTTTCCCTCCATCTGAAGTTCTTTTTTGATCCTTGCGGTACGCTGTTCGATTTCTTCTTTGACAGGATCATAGAACCTGGGTTTGATATCAAACCGCATAGGTTGGGCTGTTCTGAATAGAGAAGGTAATTTCATAAAACGGTTAAATTCAATTTGGTAATCATTCAATTATAAAACATCTGTCCCAATCATCACATATTGATACTTTGGGCTTCTTTTTTTCGTATATGTTTGTACAAATTGATGTATATTGATACAAAGTTATTTTAAAATTTAAGCAATAAAAATTAAACAATAGCATGCGGGTAAAAGTTTGGGCTGTCCTTCTGGGGTTGGTAGTTATTTTTCAGTCTGATGCGTTGATGGGTTGGGAAAAATCCAAACTGGATTCGAAATTGGATGAAAAGGATCCACTGCTTACCGAAAATCAGGGCAGGCAGATGGAGTGGGTGGACAGTGTTTTTGAGACCAACAGCTTTGAAGAGAGGTTGGGGCAGCTTTTTATGGTGGCCGCATATTCCAATAAGGATGAAAAGCATACTGCCGAAATTTCCAAACTGGTTACTGAGCAAAATATTGGAGGGTTGATTTTTTTTCAGGGGGGACCTGTAAGGCAGGCCAACCTGACCAATTATTATCAATCCATTTCAAAAATGCCGCTATTCATTGCCATGGATGCAGAGTGGGGGGTCAACATGCGCTTGGACTCCATCATCGGATTTCCAAAAGCCATGACCTTGGGCGCATTACCCGATGAGGACCTTATCTATGAAATGGGCAAAGAAATCGCCTACCAGTTCAAAGAGTTGGGAATGCATATCAACTTTGCTCCGGTGGTCGATGTAAATTCCAATCCCAATAATCCGGTGATCGGATATAGGGCTTTTGGAGAAGAAAAACATTTGGTTGCAAGAAAATCCCTTGCTTACATGAAAGGCTTGCAAGATAATGGGGTCATGGCCAATGCCAAGCATTTTCCCGGTCACGGGGATACCGAGGCCGATTCCCACTATACTTTGCCTGTCATCAAGCATTCTGAAACAAGGATCAAGGATATTGACCTTTACCCTTACAGGGAATTGATCGAAAATGACCTGATGAGCGTCATGGTTGCCCACCTCCATGTGCCGAGTATGGACAGTGAAACCAATAAGGCCACCACACTTTCCAGATATGTGGTTACTGATTTGTTGAAAAATGAAATGAATTTCAAAGGTCTTGTTTTTACAGATGCATTGAATATGAAGGGGGTATTGAATAATTTAAAACCCGGGGAAGTAGACTTTAATGCCCTTTTAGCCGGTAATGACGTGTTGCTATACTCTCAGGATGTTCCCAAAGCAAAAGCACTGATCCTGCAGGCTATCAGCGAAGGAAAGATCAGTCAGGAAGAAGTGGACGAAAAAATCAGAAGAATCCTCAAAGCTAAATTTTGGGCAGGACTTGATCAAAAGAAACCAATAGAGACCTATAAACTTGCAGAAAGAATCAATAGGCCCGAGGCGGCATTGTTGGTAGAAAAACTCTATGAGAGGTCTATCACCGTCACTTCCAACAAAGACAATCTCCTTCCTTTGAAGCACCTTGATATGCAGCATTTCGCTTCTCTTACCATTGGAGGAGATGGAGCTGCGTTTCAAAAAAAGTTGGACAAATACGCTAAGTTTGACCATTTTGATATCAGCAAAGGATCGGATGAAGGAAGTCTCAATGATCTTGCTTCCAAATTGAAAGAATATCCAACCATCATCATCGGGATGATGGGAATCACCAATACACCAAAAAGGAATTTTGGGGTTAGCATGAGTGATTTTGAATTCATCAAAAAATTAAGCGAGGAAAAAGACGTGATTCTGGTTGTTTTTGGCAGTGCCTATTCCATCAAGTCATTGCCTGAAATTTCCCATAATATTGTGGCGTTTGAAAATAATACCATCACCCAAAACCTAGTCCCTGAAATTATTTTTGGTGCAAGAGATGCCCATGGGCTTTTGCCGGTGTCAGTCAATCTTACGCTGAGGCAAGGAACCGGAGGATATTTGGAGGGTCTGGGAAGGCTTGCTTACAGTATACCGGAAAGTCAGGGTTTGGATAGCAGAAAATTGGCAAAAATTGACACGATCATGGCCAATAGCATCGCCAAAAAGGCTTTTCCTGGCGGGGTAGTTTTAGTAGCAAAAGACGGACAGGTGGTATTTGAAAAGGCCTATGGCTACTATGATTACAACAAATCAAAGCCTGTCAGCACGGAGACAGTGTATGACCTCGCCTCCATCACCAAAATATTGGCAACTACACAGGCTGTGATGTTTCTCGAAAGCAGGGGAATGATTGATATGGACAAACCCATAGGACGCTATGTCCCTGAGTTGAGAAATACCAATAAGGAGCATTTGATTTTGAAAGACATTTTGGCCCACGAAGCAGGTCTCGTAGCTTTTATGCCCCATTATGCCAAAACAGTGGAAGCAGGGCAGTGGAAGCCGGAATATTACAAGGCTGTGGCTGAACAGAGTTTTTCCCTACCTGTGTCCAATGATATGTTTGCGATGAATTCCCTTCGTGACAGTATTTGGGCATGGACCGTGAACTCGGAGCTTAGAAAACCGGAACACAATAAAAGAAAATACAGTTATGTTTATTCTGACCTGACCATGTATCTGATGCAGGCTTTGGTGGAGGAACTGACCAATCAGCCCTTGGATGAGTTTTTGGAACAAAACCTTTATGGACCATTAGGCCTATATACCATGACATTCAATCCGGTCAACAAATATTCCATCGACTTGGTCGCTCCGACAGAAGATGATGTGGCATTTAGGAAGCGGCAAATTCAGGGATACGTTCACGATCCTGGTGCTGCCATGTATGGAGGAATTGCAGGTCATGCAGGGCTTTTTGGAAAAGCAAATGATCTCGCAGTAATGATGCAGCTGATGCTGAATGGTGGTAAATATGCCGATGTGGAATTTATCGATGAGGAAACAGTCCATGAATTTACCAAAAGACAATCTACCCAAAGCAGAAGGGGATGGGGTTGGGACAAACCCGAACCTGAAAAGGGAAAAGGAGGAAGTGCCGGAGATTTGGCACCAAAGAGTACTTTTGGGCATACAGGGTTTACAGGTACCTGTGTGTGGGCAGATCCAGAAAATGACCTGATTTATGTTTTCCTATCCAACAGGGTGCATCCCTATGCCGAGAATAATATCTTGCTCAAAGACCGTATCCGTCAGGAAATCCATGATGTCATTTACCAAGCTATGGATAAATGATTCATTGTGTATGCATATAGGAAGCACCAAAGGTTAACGAAAACCACGCTTCTAAAAAAATATTAAATCATAGTAATTGAACATTTTAATACAAAAAGCGTGTTTAATTTTTTGTTATCATCATTTATTTAAGTCAGCATGAAAATAGGAATTGTTTGTTATCCTACTTTTGGAGGTAGTGGAGTGGTAGCCACAGAGTTAGGTAAAGCCCTAGCCAAGGAAGGCCACCAAGTCCACTTCATCACATACCGACAGCCTACTAGGCTGGACTTTTTCAATCAGAATCTCTTCTACCATGAAGTGGATATCAAAAGCTACCCCTTATTCGAGCACGCACCTTATGAACTTGCCTTGGCAAGTAAAATGGTGAACGTGGTAAATTTTGAAAAACTTGACCTGCTACATGTTCATTATGCGATCCCACATGCTTCGGCTGCTTATATGGCAAAGCAAATCCTTAAGGAACAGGGGATTTACATTCCTGTAGTTACCACCCTTCATGGAACGGATATTACTCTGGTCGGTAAAGACCCAAGTTATGAACCCGTAGTAACCTTCAGCATCAATCAGTCAGACGCAGTTACCGCTGTTTCTGAGGACCTGCGAAAGGCCACTTATGAGCTTTTTGATGTAAAGAAAGAAATAAAGGTAATTCCTAATTTCATTGACCTAGAGAGATTCAAAAGGCAGAAAAAGGAACATTTCAAGTTGGCTATTTGTCCAAATGGAGAAAAACTTTTGGTACATACTTCCAATTTCAGAAAAGTCAAACGGGTAGAGGATGTGATCCATGTGTTTTATGAATTGAGAAAAAAAATTCCTGCTAAGCTTTTGCTGGTGGGTGACGGTCCTGAAAGGGATAAGATGGAAAGACTTTGCAGGGACTTAGGTTCTTGTGATGACATTAGGTTTCTAGGGAAGCTTGAGGCCGTGGAGGAAGTTCTTTCCGTAGCTGATCTTTTTGTCATGCCATCCGAAAAGGAGAGTTTTGGTCTTGCCGCATTGGAAGCCATGGCCTGTGAAGTGCCTGTATTGAGTTCCGATGCAGGCGGGATTCCTGAATTGAATATTGATGGTGTCACCGGATTCACCTGCAAAATCGGAGATGTAAAGACCATGACTGAAAAAGCTCTTGAAATCCTTGATGACAATAACCTTAAAGGATTCAAAGAAAGGGCTCTTGCAAGGGCTAAGGAATTTGATGTTTCAAAGATACTTCCGATGTATGAGCAGGTATATGAGCAGACTTTGGAAGAAACAAAACCTTTGAGTGCGAAATTTGCTTTAAATCATTA
>NZ_CDSBKL010000086.1:0-12888 GCF_977115555.1 Aquiflexum sp. | reverse complement strand
TTACAACCATAAACCCCATGCTCAAAAACTACTTTAAAATCGCTTGGAGAAACCTTTTGAAAAAGAAGGCATATTCCTTTATTAATATTGTTGGTTTGGGTATCGGAATGGCCTGTTGTGTACTCATTTTTATGTTTATTCAGGATGAACTTTCATTTGATCAATTTAATGCCAAAAAGGAAAGGATTTATCGGATTGTCCATGGAAGTGTACAAGATGGGGCCAGCCCGGACTATTCTTCTTTTTGGGTTTGGGGAAATGCTCCTATCGGGCCTGCTCTTCAATTCGAGTTTCCGGAAGTGGAGAAAGTCGTTCAGTTTTCAGGAAGAGGAGATATACTCTTTACAGTAGGCGATGTCACCCAACAGGAAGACGGAATCGTATTTATGGATTCGACGGTGTTTGATGTATTTAGCTGGGAATTAATAGCAGGCAATCCCAAAACTGCTTTGGTTGCGCCATATAGTGTCGTTTTGAAAGAGTCCACAGCTAGGAAATATTTTGGTAACGAAAATGCATTAGGAAAAACATTAAGAGGAAGCGAAGTGGCAGGAAGATCAAGAGAGGGTGATTATACTGTAACAGGTATAATGAAAGATTTGCCTTCAAACTCCCATCTTCAATTCAATACCTTATTGTCCCGGTCCACCAATATCCAGTACAGACCTGGGGTATTTGAATCTTGGGGTTATGTAGACAGTTACACCTATTTTCTGGTGAATGACCAGTTTGACCAAGCTTCTTTCGAGACAAAACTACCCGGATTTATAGAAAGGAGAGCGGGTGAAGAAAGTTCGGAAAATTATGCAATAGGTATAGAATCCCTGAATGATGTCTATCTCCGGTCCGAAGCCCAAAGGCAACCTGGAGATACGGGTTCTTTATCCAATATTTATGTTTTTTCGGTTATTGGCTTGTTTATTTTGGCGATTGCCATCATCAATTTCATGAATCTTTCTACAGCACGGTCCATGGAGCGGGCAAAAGAAGTTGGGATTCGAAAATCGATAGGTGCGGATAAAAAAAGTTTGATTATCCAGTTTTTGGGAGAATCACTGCTTATAGTATTGCTTTCAGCAGCGGTGGCATTGCTTTTTATTTCATTGGCTATGCCTTTAATGAATAACTTGACAGGCAAAGCATTGGAAATCAACCGAATTCTGAACTGGCAAACAATTCCGTTTTTTTTGGGGATTATCATTGTTGTTGGACTTTTGGCAGGTTCTTATCCGGCTTTAATCTTGTCCAGTTTCCGACCCGTGATGATTCTCAAAGGAATTAACAAATCTGATGCACGCGGGGTAAATCTCCGCAAAGGATTGGTGGTTTTTCAATTCAGTCTTTCTATTGCGCTGATTGCCGGAACCATCATCGTGTACAATCAGATGAGCCATATGCTTGATAAGGACATGGGTTTTGATAAAGAACAGATGGTTGTGGTAGATTACAATTACGATGAGCAGGTGAATAACGTCTCCTCAGCTTTGGAAAGCAAACTTGAGAATAACCCAAACATCCAATCTGTGGCTTTTTCCAGGAGTGTGCCGGGAAGCCATTTCCCAAATGCCTATACCACTATTGAAACCCCAGATGGAGAGATGAAAGGGGATGGGCAGGCTATTTTTCAGGTTGGACTGGATTTTATCAATCACTATAATCTGGAATTAGTGGCTGGAAGATCCTATTCAAGGGATTTCCCATCTGATTCCACATCTGCCTTGGTGCTCAATGAAGCAGCTGCAAGGCAATATGGCTATTCCAATCCTGGGGACATTGTTGGGAAGAAATTTGACCAATGGGGAAGAAAAGGAGAAGTTATCGGTGTAGTTAAGGATTTTAATTTCATTTCCCTACACAACAATATTGAACCGTTGACTTTGCCTTTTGATGCTTATGCAAGTCGGTATATGAGTTTGAAAGTTAAAGGTGAAAACCTGCCTATAATTTTGTCCCAAATTGAATCTGTTTGGAAGGAACTCGTCCCGCATCGGCCTTTTATATATAGTTTCTTAGACCAGGATTTTAACAGACAATACGAATCTGATTTCAGCTTCAGACAGGTCTTTACAATTTTCTCTGTATTGGCAATTTTGATTGCCTGTTTGGGTTTACTCGGTTTGGCAACTTATACTGCTGAGATTAGGACCAAAGAAATCGGTATCAGAAAAGTCCTTGGGGCAGAAATTTCAAGTATTGTAGCCTTGTTGTCCAAGGATTTTATCACTCTGGTCTTGGTTGCGATTGTCCTTGCTGTCCCGGTTACCTGGTATGCCATGAACAGTTGGCTGGAAGGATTCGCTTATAGAATTGAAATCGGATGGTGGATTTACTTGTTGGCAGGATTGGTTCCGGTCATCATCGCCATGGCAACCATCAGTTCACAAGCCTTTAAAGCAGCGATGCTCAATCCGGTGAAGAGTCTAAAAAGCGAATGAAAATAGGCTCAGGATGCCAGACTGCAGAATTTAGAATTAATAATTGAGAATGACCAAACCACGAACTCGACAACAAGAAAACCCAACAACTCGATAACAATTACAACAATTACAACCACTACAACTATTACAACCATAAACCCCATGCTCAAAAACTACTTTAAAATCGCTTGGAGAAACCTCGTTAGGAATAAATCCTTCAGCATTATCAATATCCTTGGTTTGGCGGTAAGTATGTCCATTTGTTTGCTGATTATCATGATCGTGATAGACCAGTATAGCTTTGATTCCTACCACAGCAAAAAGGATAGAATCTACAGGGTACATTCGACTGAGTACCAGACCAACCAAGGTGAAACAGCGAGCTCTGCTTTGCCTTTGGCTGAAAAACTGAAAAGCGAATACCCTATCATAGCTGAGGCTTCGGCGCTCAACAGTGAAATAGGTGGGGATATCATTTATGAAGATAAGTTCGCCTCAGGCGGAGGTTATTTTGCTGATGAGAATCTTTTTAAAATACTGGATTTTTCATTTAAGGAAGGAAATCCGGAAACAGCTTTGAATAAACCTTTTTCTTTGGTCATCACTTCAGATCTGGCAGAGATACTTTTTAACAATGAATCAGCCCTAGGCAAAACAGTCGCTTTCCACGACAAAGATATCAGGGCTACCGATATCGAGGAAGGTAATATTGAAACTGATTTCGGCTACTTTACCATCACGGGTGTTCTCAACCCCAATCCCGGAAAAACCCATTTGCCCTTCAAACTTTTGGCATCTTTGAGTACCATGAAATCCTTGCCAAAAGGATCTCTAATGTCACCCGATGAGCAGGATTGGAACAATGTGTGGACCAATTATACTTACGTGCTATTGGAGGAAGGACATAGCAAGCGTGAATTTCAGACCATCTTGGATAAAGTCTCCCAAGAAATTTATGAGTCCAAATTTGAGGACAAGCATTCTTTTAAAGCTGTAGCTTTGGGTGATATTAACCCAATGGGGATTATTGGAAACACCACACATGTTGGGATTCCAAAAGTAGTCCTTTTGATATTGGGTGTGCTTTGTATCATTGTAATGATATCCGCCTGCCTTAACTATACCAATATGTCAGTGGCCCGAGCACTTACCAGGATCCGCGAAGTAGGTATCAGGAAAGTCTCAGGGGCCAGCAGGACACAGATTTTTGCGCAGTTTATAACGGAGGCCGTGGTTATTTCCCTTTGTTCATTGGTCTTGGCTTTCCTTCTGCTGCAGGTACTCCAAAGAGGAGTAGCGGGTATGACTTTCGACAAGTATCTCAAGATTTCCTTTGAGCAAAATCTACCCGCAATTTTGATTTTCATAGGTTTCAGCATTGCTGTTGGGGTTTTGGCAGGATTGCTTCCTGCCTCTTATGTATCCAAACTGAATCCTATAAACCTGTTCAACAAGCTTAGTGGGGTAAGATTGTTCAAAAACCTGAGGGTTCGGAATATTCTGCTAGTTGTCCAGTTTTCAATTTCCTTGATTTTCATTATTTCAGTGGTGCTGATTAAGTCACAATCCATGCACATGCTGAATTTTGAGTATGGATTTGAAAAGGATAACATTGTCACTGTTAAGCTTTATAACCCTGAAAATTATTCGAGATTTGCCCAGGCTGTTGTATCCAAACCATCAGTCATTGAAGTTGGAGCGACGTCCCTGTTACCGGCAGGAGGTTGGAATTTTGGAAGTGATGTGGTGAATCCTGAATTTCCTTTGGATAGTATTTCCACCAATTTCTTTGACATCAATTCCTCAGCAGTAGATGTTTTTGACTTGGAAATCCTTGCAGGTACTAACCTTCCTGCTGAAGGAAGTCCAAATCTGGTCTTGATAAACGAAAAGGCGGTTGGTGAATTCAAATTCGGAAGTGTGGATGAGGCTGTCGGGAAGCAATTTACAATAGACACTAACGGTGAATACCAAAATTTGCAGGTAGCAGGTGTGGTTAGGGATTTTCAGTTTCTTCCATCCATCAGAGAAATGGAAAGCTTGGTATTGCGAAACAGGGAAGACCAACTTGGCTTTGCTTTGGTCAAAATTTCAAACCAAAACCAAGCTGAGACACTTGCGGCATTGGAATCTTCCTGGAAAGAAGTGAATCCCAATTCCAAGTTTTCTTACAAATTTCTGGACGAAGAGCTTTTGTTTATCCATCAGGTGTTAGGGGATGTCTCTTCAGTGATCGGATTGATTTCCTTCTTGGCAGTATTTGTTTCCTGTTTGGGACTCTTGGGAATGGCAACCTACACCGCGCAAACCAGGATCAAAGAAATCGGGATCCGAAAAACACTTGGATCAAGTACCCCTCAGATCATTTATTTGTTATCAAAGGCATTTTTGGTCTTATTGGGGATTGCTGTTTTAGTGGCAGTGCCATCAGCTTATTTCATCAATAATTTGTGGTTAAATTTCTTTGCCTCTAGGATTAGCATTGGAGTAGTTCCAATCGGCATTGGTGTAGGATCGGTTTTGTTGATCAGTTTGGGGATAATCTTTTCCCAAGCATATCGGGCGGCAACAATCAATCCCATAGAAAGCCTTAGAAATGAATAAAAAGCAGCATTTGCAATTTTGAAAAAACTTCAAAACGAAAACAAAGACTTCTCAACTTCCTAATCTTTTTCCCACGATGCTAAAAAACTATTTTAAAATCGCCTGGCGCTCACTTACCCGAAGCAAATGGATCGGGGCCATTAATATCCTCGGTCTGTCCATCGGAATCACTGCCGCATTGTTGCTTTTCATTGTGGTGCAGTACGAACTGAGTTATGACAAGTTTCAGAGTAACTATGACCAAATCTACAGGATTGTCTCCCATGATAAATATGAAAACAATACTGAAAAAACACCCGGTGTTTCCAATCCCGTGCCTGATGCCTTGATGGCAGATAAGGGAAGGTTCAAAAAGGTGGTCCCTGTGATTTCCAATTATGATATACAAGTCAATGTCCAAACTGAGGGAAATGCTTCAGAAATCAACAAATTCAAGTCTGAGTCAATGTTTTTCTCCACATCGGAATTTGCAGACTTGTTTGATTTGGAGTTCTTGGCAGGAAGTGCAACCGTCCTTGACCAGCCGGAAATGGTTGTATTGACGCGCTCAGAAGGAGACAGGTTTTTTGAATCTTGGCAAAATGCACAAGGGAAATCCCTTCAGTTGACTTATGGTGTGACTTTGGAAGTAGGGGCGGTAGTGGAGGACATCCCTGAAAACAGCAATTTTAATTTTGACATCTTGGTTTCTTACGAGACGCTCAGGTCGTATCAGGATGTTTTTGGATATGACCTTGGAGAATGGGGAAGTACAGGGAGTAATTTTCAGGCTTATGTTTTGTTGGATCGCAATACAGATCTGGCTTTGGTTCAAAGTCAGTTGGATGATTTTTCCAAAAAGCATTTCGAAGGCCGGGGAACTTCCATAAGGACGCATCACTTGCAGCCAATGAGTGATATCCATTTCAATTCTGATCTGGAGCCACTGAACGGGAGATTGGTCCGAAAATCTACAATACAGACTTTGATCATTGTTGGGATTTTTATCCTGATCATGGCTTCGATCAACTTTGTCAATCTGAGCACGTCTCAGGCCATCGGCAGGAGCAAAGAAATCGGTGTGAGGAAAGTGATGGGCAGCTCAAAATCCCAAATAGCTTTGCAATCCTTTGGAGAAACCTTTTTGGTCATCATCATGGCATCTGTATTTTCTTTTGGACTAGCCAATCTTTTACTGCCGTTTTTGGATAAGATTGCTGATGTACCGGCTGACATCAGTTTCTTTCAGCAACCTATCTTACTTTTTATGTTGGCTTTGATCTTGATCCTGACATTGCTTGCGGGCTTTTATCCTGCCATGATCATTTCCAAATTCCAGCCCATCCAGGCATTGAAGAATAAATTCCAAGGCGCAGAGATCGGTGGGATTTCGATCCGGAGAGGTTTGGTGGTCTTGCAGTTTGCCATCGCACAGATCCTGATGATCGGGACATTGATCGCAATCCGACAGATGAACCTGGTCCAGAATACTGATTTGGGCTTCAACAAGGATGCTGTTTATTATGTTGATGTCCCTACTGACTCGAAAACAGATATACGCATTGAGGGATTTAAGCAGCAGTTGCTTGGGATTCCGGGCGTGATAGGAGCGAGCATGGCATCTGATGTACCATCTTCGGACAACAACTCCGCTTCGAATTTTTATTTTGACAACAAGAGCGAGGACATTGTTTTTCCTGCTTTTCTCAAGTTTGCAGACGAAGACTATTTTGATTTGTATGAAATGGAATTTGTGGCAGGCCAAGGATACCCCACAAGTGATACCATCCGGAATGTAGTGATCAATGAGACCATGGCCAAAAAGCTTTTGATTGCCTCACCGGAGGAAGCCATCGGTAAAAATATCCGCCTTGGCGGAGGCAATTGGGTTCCCATTACAGGTGTTGTCAAGGATTTTATGGTCAATTCCCTGCGTGAAGAAATCAAGCAACTGCTGATCACCAGCCATAAGAGATACTACAGTCAGGTGGCGGTCCGGCTTGACAGATCTGCTCAAAAATCAACCTTGGAAGCGATTCAGGGAAAGTTTGAGGAGATATATCCGGAACAGATTTACAGCGGAAATTTTCTTGATGAATCCATAGCGGCATTTTATGAAAGCGAGCAGAAGCTGGCAATGGTCTACAAGATATTTGCAGTGCTGTCCATTCTGATTTCCTGTATCGGACTGTATGGCTTGGTGTCGTTTATGGTAGGCCAAAAAGTAAAAGAGATAGGAATCCGAAAAGTTCTAGGCGCATCGGTAACACAGATTACCATGATGCTTTCCAAAGAATTTATCCTGATGGTTTTGTTGGCTTTTGTCATCGCGATTCCATTGGCCTATTTCATGGTGCAGGAATGGTTGGCTTCCTTTGCTTACAAAACCCCGATATCGGTAGGTTTATTCCTCTCAGTGATGTTGGTTTCCCTGTTGATTACCGCATTGACGGTGGGTTCCAAAGCTATAAGAGCGGCCATTGCAAATCCTGTGGATAGTTTGACGGATGAATAAGGGAATTTAAAATTAAAAATTCAGAATTATGAATTTAGAATTTTTAATGACGGTTCAGAATGACGATTCTGACAACTAAACAACCATGACAACGCTTATCAGACAACAATTTTCCAATCTTTCAATTTTCCAATTTTAAATCTCAATTGTAATGTGGAAAAATAACATCATCATTTCTTTCAGAAACCTGAAGAAGTACAAGGCACTCACCATTATCAATGTGTTGGGAATGGCAGTAGGATTGGCAGCTTGTTTGTTGATTGGACTTTTTATCTTGGATGAATTGTCCTACGATAAAGACTTTAAAGACGGAGACCGAATATACCGAGTCGTCCTTGAAACCGCAGAAACAAGATGGGCAGGTTCACCTGGGCCATTGGCTGAGGGATTGAAAATTGACTTTCCGGAAGTCGAGCAGTCCACTAGAATCATGAAGTTTCCCGAAGTTGATAAGATGCTTCTTAAATCAGAGTTGAATGGGGAATTGAAGCAATTCTATGAGACTAAAGGGTATTACGCTGACTCTACCTTCTTCGATATGTTTGACTTTGAGTTTGTTGCAGGCAATCCTGAAACAGCCTTGAATGCCCCAAATTCTTTGGTCCTGTCTGCTTCTTTGGCAAGGAAGTTCTTTGGAGATTCTGATCCTGTCAATCAACCGCTCACCATTGGTCTTCCTTTTGGAGAATTTGAATATACCATTACAGGCATATTTGAAGATGGCAAATCCAAGTCCCACATTGACGCCAATTATTTCCTTTCTATGGAAAACAATGACATAGGGAATGCGGTAAAAAGAATGAATAACTGGGCGAGCAATAACATATTTTACACCTATGTGAAACTTTTCCCCAACAGTGACGACAAGGCATTTGAAGCCAAGCTTCCGGAGTTTTTTGATAGACATGGGGCTGAAGACCTCAAAGCAATGGGTGGTTACAGCAAAAGTCTTTTGTTACAGCCATTGCAGGATATTTACCTTCATTCAGGCATAGAATACGAATTGGGCATTATTGGCAATGTGGTGACTTTGTATGTTTTTGGTTCTGTGGCAATATTTATTCTTCTCATTGCCTGCATCAATTTTATGAACCTTGCTACTGCGAGGTCTGAAAAACGGTCCAAAGAAGTTGGGATCCGCAAAGTGCTGGGTGCAAATAAAGTTGCTTTGGTCAGGCAGTTTTTGGGAGAGTCTCTGTTTATTTCCATACTTGGTCTCTTCGTTGCATTACTTCTTTCATTTGTTTTGATGCCTTATTTTAACCAACTGACTGGGAAAAACCTTGACCTGACTCTTGGAATATTCCCTATGATTTCCGTGTTGCTATTGGCTGTTGTTGCCGGTTTGGTTGCAGGGATTTATCCTGCGTTTTTTCTTTCGTCATTTACGCCGATCAAAGTCTTGAAGGGGAAATTTAGGGGAAACCTATCCGGGTTTTCGCTTCGTCATGTTTTGGTTGTTTTTCAGTTCGCCATTTCTGCCTGCCTGATATTGATGGTTTTTGTGATCAAAAACCAGCTGAATTTTGTCCAAAACCAAGACTTGGGCTTTTCCAAAGAACAACAGTTGGTCATCCCACTAAAGTCAGAAACTGCTGTAGCCAAATACGAAGTCCTCAAAGCAAGCCTCCTGCAAAACCCTTCCATAAAATCTGTCACGATGGCTTCGACCTATCCTGGAATTGAAAGCATCGAGAGTATGATGTATTATGCGGATGGGAAATCCGTGGCAGATGTCGTCAACATCACCAATGCTTATGTGGGAAATGATTTTGTGGAAACCCTTGGTTTCCAGCTTTTGGAAGGTAGGTCCTTTACCGAAGATTATTCCTCAGATTTGCCTTTAATGATTCTCAATGAATCCGCAGTCAAATCCTTGGGTTATGAAGTCGCTGATGCGGTCGGTAAAAAAATCCATTATGAATGGAGGGGTGAACTGAATACTTTGGAGATAGTCGGGGTTGTCAAGGATTTTAACTACCAAAGCCTCCATACCCAAATCAATCCTTATGCTTTCATAAAAGAAAACCGCGGCGGATACCTGATTGCAAACTTTGCCGGCCAAAACGCTGCGGATGTTTTGGAAAATGCACAGGAAAATTGGGCAAACCTTAATGTTTCTGAGCCATTTGTCTATTCATTTCTGGATCAGGATTTTCAGAGGAATTATGAGAAGGAAGAAAGGATTTCGACCATCATCATCAGTTTTGCCTTATTGGCCATCTTTATTGCCTGTCTTGGTTTGTATGGTTTGACATCATTTATGACCGAACAGCGAACCAAGGAAATCGGAATCCGCAAAACAATGGGCGCTACGGATTGGAACATTGTGTCCCTACTTTCGAAGGACTTTGGCAAGACTGTCCTGATTGCCATCTTGATTTCGATGCCATTTAGCATCTACCTGTCCAATGCTTGGTTGGCAAATTTCGCTTTTAAAATCGAGCTACAATGGTGGTACTTTATCGGAAGCGGCGTCACTGCTTTGTTGATTGCCATGCTTACGGTGAGTTTCCAATCCATCAAAACTGCCCTCATGAATCCTGTGGATAGTCTGAGGAGCGAGTAATGAGAAATTCAGAATTAAGAATTCAGAATTATGAATTAATAATGATTGAGATGAAAGATGCAAGACACAATATTCAAGACTGGATACATAGAAAACTTTGAGAATTTGTCAAGGTGCAGCAGACAACTATGACAACGCGAGGCAGACAACAAAAAAAAGACGCAAGATGCAAGACACAAGATACAAGACTTGATACCTCGAAAACTTTGAGAATTTGACAACACGAAACAGACAACAATTACAACAACTAGAACAATTACAACAACTAGAACAATTACAACCACAACAACCACAACAACATTTAACCCTCTTCCATTATGATTCGAAACTACATACTCATCGGCTGGAGAAACCTGAAAAGAAACAAACTCAGAGCAGGTATTCACATTTTGGGATTGTCAATAGGGATTTCTATCTGTTTTCTGATTTTCAACATCGTTTGGTACGCCAATAGTTTTGACAAGTTCCATCCTGAATCTGATCAGATTTTCAGGTTGGGTATGATTACCGATTTTGGAGATGGGGAATTTCCTACCTCCGGTGTACCAGGACCTTTGGGAGAGGTGATTCAGGATGAATTGTCAGGTATTGAAGAAAAAGGGAGATTATATACCCTTTGGGAAACGCAGGTCATTCTTCCCGAATCCAATAAAGTGATGGGAAGGACAAATACTGTAACATTCTCGGATGCCGGATTTTTGAAAATTTTTCCCAGAAAATGGCTGGCAGGAAGTCTGGAAAACTCCCTTGAAAACCCGTATTCGACAGTCATCAGTCAGGCTTCAATGGAAAAGTATTTCCCTGACAGACAACCTTCTGAGGTCTTGGGCAAAGAAATCATGTACTATGATGTAGATACCATCATGGCACAAGTGACTGGCGTAGTTGCTGATTTTGAAGATAACACCGACCTCATTTTTACCGATTTTATATCCTATACCACTATAAAGAGTATGGATAAAGAAAATTGGTTTGGGCTTGATTCTTGGGGAAATGTCAATTCAAGTTCCCAATTGTTTATCAAAAAAGAGAAACTGAAATCAGAAGCTGATTTGTCTGAAGGACTCCTCAAAATAGGGGAGAAGAACCTCAATCAGGAAGGAGGTAATTCAAGGTTTACCCTTCAGCCCTTGGCAGAGATGCATTTTGACCAGACCGATGCGGGACCGGGTACTGTATCCAAAGTTTTTCTTAAAGGATTGGTATTTATCGGTTTGATCATCTTGACTTTGGCTTGTCTGAATTTTATCAACCTCGAAACAGCCCAGGCGATTGGACGGGCAAAAGAAGTAGGGATCCGAAAAACACTTGGAGGCGACCGGTTCCAATTGATTTTCCAGTTTTTGGCGGAAACCTACCTGATTGTTTTCTTTTCATGCCTTTTGAGCCTCGCGATGACAGAAGGAATGATCATGGTTTTCAGGAACTATCTCCCGACAGGTTTGGAAGTTAATTATCTGACTTTGGAAAATATAGGGTTTTTGGCTGCCATTTCCCTTGTATTGACACTTTTAGCCGGGATATATCCTTCTCTTATTTTAGCTAATTATGATCCACAGCGTGCGCTCAAGGGAGAAAAAGAGCAAAGCGGGAAGTTTTCCATCGGGGTTTTTCTCAGAAAAAACCTCACTGTATTACAGTTTGCGAGTTCCATTGCTTTTATCATCTTGGTTTCGGTGATTTCATTTCAGATGAAATATGTATCCAGCCAACCTTTGGGTTTTGACAGGGATGCAGTGGTGTACACGCAGTTACCTTTTATGGCAGGAATTGATAAGGCTGAAAGATTGAGAGAAAGGGTGTCTCAGTTCAGTTATGTGAAAAGTGCAAGTTTGAGCGGGGATTTGGTTTCTTCCGACGGACTTTGGACCTCGGACATCTACGTACCAAAGGACAGTACAGAAAGCCAGCATTTTATCCAGGTAAAAAACGTTGATTCAGCCTTTGTGGATGTAAATGGACTCAAGATTCTGGCTGGAAAGACAAGCTCAAACCTTGCTGACGAAATCATGGTCAATGAGGCTTTTACAAAAGAAATCGGAGCTGCCAATATCGAGGATGTGGTCGGCCTGATCGTAAGGTTCGGTGCTACCCAAAGAAAAATCACAGGAGTGATCAATGATTTTAACTCCCGTACATTGAGGGAGGAAATCCGCCCAATGGTATTCTCTTATTTTCCCGATGGTTTTAATGTTTTGAATGTGAAACTGGAAACCGGATATAACCTTTCCCTGGCCAAAACAGAAATGGAAAACATCTTCAAGGAGGTTTATCCTTATGATGAATCAGAATTCAAATTTTTGGACGAGGCAATAGCCAAGTTTTATGAGGAAGATATGAAAATCCGAAATGTATTGGGTATGGCCTGTATCCTTGCGGTGATCATCTCTGCCATGGGATTGTTTGGGCTGTCATCCTATACCATCGCACAGCGTACCAAAGAAATCAGCATCAGAAAGGTCCTGGGGGCTTCTATTCTGCAGATTTTGGGTTTGATATCTAGGGAATATATCATTTTGGTTTTGGTTTCTTTTGTATTGGCGGTCTATCCCGCTTACTATTTCCTCAACCAATGGCTGGATTCCTTCAGCTACAAAGTGGATATGCCGTATTTCATTTATCTGCTTTCAGGTCTTGGAGTAATGCTCATTTGTCTGTTGATCGTTGGCTTACATTCCTATGCTGCAGCACAGACCAATCCGGCAAAGATTCTGAAAGACGAATGAGTTTAGAGGCGAGAGACTGGAAGCAAGACTTGTAAATTCAGAATGATGAATTGAAAATTAAGAATGAACTGACCCGAT
>NZ_CDSBKL010000085.1:0-12892 GCF_977115555.1 Aquiflexum sp. | reverse complement strand
GCCGAGCAAATAAAGTTTATGCTGGATTGGATGTATGACCTGAAAGTATTGGAACAACAAGTATTCGGAAAAGGGCATGTTTTTTTACTGGCCAAAGAGGAAGACAAGTTTCTGGGATTTGCAGCCTATGAGGTTCATTGTCAGAATCAGGCAAAAACCAAAATCCATAAAATTTATATTTTACCGGAAATGCATGGAAAAGGAATCGGTAAAAAATTGATCAGCCACGTCCGGGACATTGCAATCATGGCGGGTGACAGGTCAGTGTACCTTAATGTAAATAGGTTTAATGAAAATGCGATTACATTTTATAGCCATATCGGATTTTATGAAGCCTACAGGGAAGTGATAGACATCGGGAATGGCTTCGTCATGGATGATATTGTAATGGAAATGGAATTGGATTAATTTCCCGTATCGAGCTTATAGTGCAGCAACGGTTTTTCTCCTAACAGGTGCTCTATAAAGTAGTCCCATCTCTTCTTGGTAAAGTAATCGCCTGACGCTCTTCCAAAACTATGGTTCCTGCTTGGCCAAATAAAAAGGTCAAAGTCCTTTCCTGCATTGATCAAGGCCTCGGCAAATTTGTAAGTAGCTGAGGGATTTACATTTTCATCTATGGCTCCGTGTGCGAGTAGAAGCCTTCCTTTAAGGTTTGCCGCATTGGTAATATTAGATTGCACATGGTAATATTCCCCAACAGGATATCCCATATACATTTCCGGCCACCATGCCTTTTCCATTCTGTGGTCATGGTCTCCTGCGGACGCTACTCCCACTTTGTAGAAATCAGGGTGCAAAAGCATCGCCCGGGCAGCATCATATCCACCTGCAGAATGTCCAAAAATCCCCACCCTGTCAATATCAAGGAAAGAAACCTTTTCTGCTAGCTGTTTGATAGCCAAAACGTGGTCTGTGGTTCCATCACCAAGATTTCGGTAAGAAACATCCGCAAAGGCCTTGGAACGGCCTGCGGTACCCAATCCGTCCACGGTGACTACTGCAAAACCAAACTCAGCCATTGGCTGCTGTAGCCCGAATAGACCCGCTTTGAACGTTTTGGGAGTGGTTGCAGTATGAGGTCCCGAATAGGTATAATCTATGACAGGGTAGGTTTTTTCAGGATCAAAATCAGTGGGTAAAAAGTAAACTCCATAGATTTCTGTTTTACCATCTTTGCCAATGGCCGAAAATTGCTTTGGGGATTTATACCCTCTTGCAGTTAAATTAGAAATGTCAGCGGTTGAAATCTCCTTGATGATTTTGCCGGTTGAAATCTCCCTCAAAACAGATTTTGTGGGTTGGTCTACTGTCGAATAATTGTCCACAAAATAATTTTTGTTTTTAGAAATATAGATTTCATGGTAGGCGTTTTCTGGAGTCAGAAGTTCTAGTTGACTACCATCCAAATTCACTTTATATAGATGGGGATAATATACGTTTCTACCATTTTCTTTTCCTGAAGCTTCAAAATAAAGCTTTTGATCGGATTCATCGACGTGGAGGATGTTGGTTACCTCAAATTGTCCTGAGGTAAGTTGACGGATAAGTTTCCCTGAATTCCAATCATAAAGGTAAAGGTGGTTCCAACCTGACTTTTGAGAACTTAAGATAAACCGCCCATTTGAAAGCCGTTGAAACAGATTGTCACGGTCAATATGTGTATCTGATTCTTCAGAATAAACTTTCCGGACCTTAAAGGACTTGGCATCAATCTCCAGCAAGTCGTATTTTTTGAAACCTCTGGGAAAGTAAAATCCCCAAAGATTTTCGCCACTTTCTTCCCAAGAAAGGCTGAAAGGCATAAAATGGGGTGATTTATATTCCGCAAAAACGTGATTCCCTTTGGTCCCCAAATCAAAAATTACAGGAGTATAAGTAACGACAGTGGTATCTCCCGGTGAACCACGGTAATAAGATAACAAGTCCGGTCTGAATTTTTCCTCCTTGCTAAAATCCAAGAGGAACATTTTTTCGGCAAGCCGAAGGTCCACAATCTGAGTCAGAATCCTTTTGGAGTCCGGAGACCATGACACAAAAAAACGATTGGGTCTAACACCATTTTCACCCTCAATAATATCGCCCCATCCATAGAATGATGCATATTCAAAATCCTGCTTCCCATCAAAACTCAATTGGGTTTCCTCCCCAGTTTCGAGATTTTCTACGTAGAGGTTAAAATTTTTGGTGAAAGCCCGCCAATTCCCGTCAGGAGAAACTGATGATTTCCTCTCCTCTTCCTGTTTCTTAGTCTCAGAAGTCAAGGTTGATTTGGTCTTATTGAAAGTCCAAATTTTATTTCTCCATTCAAAAGAAATTGCTGTGTCACTATTTATTTGGATCCTGTTGATTGGTAATTCCTTACTATCGATTTTTTCACCGGATTGATCTGCCAACAAGCCTGCCAAGGCCTCATGGTCAAATGTTTCTGTAGTGCTTTCGTCGGTCAGAGAAGTAGTAAAAAATCTTTTCCCATCCTTTGTATACGTCACATGCCAAAAGGAATTGCCATCATTTGACCAGCTGGGAATGACCTCTAGGTGATAGATTTCTTTTTGGAGGGAATAGAAAAGGAAGTATTCTGCTTTTTTGTAATCCTCCTCTGTCATCTGCGCGGAAATTGGCTGTTGGCAAAAAAGGAAAAATAACACAACGCTTATTTTCAATATTGGATGTTTCATAAAATATATTTCTCAATTAAATGAATGGTCTTTTCAAATTAGTACTTTTTAATCAGTAGAGGGCTAATAGACTTTTTAATCATGGAAAAATCTTTTTAAAAGAATGAATGATATTGTTATTCCGGGAAAAAAAGAATAAATTTCGATCATATGATAAATTATATTATCAAATGACAGAAGAAAAAAGATACAAAGAAATTTCAGAAATATTGGGAGAGACCAATTTTCACGGGACTTTGGACAATCCTATGGACTTTATTTCTCTTGCCTGTGAAGGAGTAGCTGCTTATGGACTCAATAATTTCAAAGAGGGGTTTGACCTTAGTCTTTCCCAAGTCGCAACGATTTTATCAAGTTCTGAGCCTACTTTGTATCGCCGCATCAAATCCAACAAAAGCCTTCCAAAAAACGATGCCATCAAGTTGCTTGAGGTTACAGATTTGTTTTTATACGGTGAGGGGATATTTGGTTCCAAAGAAGATTTTTTCAAATGGATGGAATTGCCAAACACAGCTTTGGGAGGTATGAAGCCCATGGAGCTCGTAGAGGTCCCTGAGGGAGTCTCTAAGGTGTTTGATTTATTGGGCAGGATTGAGTATGGCGTATATAGCTGATGTTGGTTTACAGGCTTTGCAATCCAAAATACAGCAATGACCTCAGTGGCACAGGTGCTGCCATTACCGGAGGCCGTTGGAATAAAAAAGGAAGAGCTGTGCTTTATACAAGTGAATCTACCGCCTTGGCACTGCTGGAGGTAGTGGTCAATATCCCTCCGATGTTTCAGCCAATCCTGAACCTTTTGACATTAGAAATACCTGATAATCTGATCGTTGAAATCTCAGAGGGAGATTTACCTTCCAATTGGTTCAAATACCCTGCTCCTACCATCCTTGCTCAAATCGGAGAAAACTTTTATAAAAATGAATCCATATTGGGAATCAAAGTTCCAAGTGCTGTGGTTTCAAGTAACGCCAATATCATTTTGAATCCAAACTGCAACGAGTTTTCAAAGGTTAAAATCAAAAGCAACGAACCCTTTATTTTTGATCCGAGGCTTTACAGAAAAAGCTATTGATATAAAATAACTGGCTTTTCTCTATAGCAAATGAAAAATCAATCTGAAAATCTGAATTTCAGGTACTTGATTTTTTCACCCTTTTCGCTGAAAAGCTTCTCATACTTTGTCTGAATACCATGGTGTTCATCCTTAAATGGAGAAGCATAAAAATCATGTGTATGGATCAATATTTCACAGTCAAGCCTGTTTTTGATCAATTCTAAAGTGTAGTCAAACAAGCCGGTATTGTCGGTTTTGAAATGGATGATGCCATTTTTCTCCAGAAGTGGCTTATACATTTCAAGAAATTTCGTTGAGGTCAAGCGGCGCTTTTCATCCCCATCTCTCGGAAATGGATCAGGAAATGTAATCCACAGTTCCGCAATTTCAGCCTTGTCAAAATACCTGTCCAATAACTGAATCTGGGTTCTCAAAAAAGCCACATTATGCAATCCTTCGGTGATGGCTATCGTGCTTCCTTTCCAGATTCTTGAACCTTTTATATCCACACCAATGAAGTTACTACCCGGATATTCCCTTGCCAAACCTACGGTAAACTCACCCCTGCCACATGCCAATTCGACTACAACAGGATTGCGGTTTTCAAACTGAACAGATTTCCAATTTCCTTTGATAGTTTCAAAAAGCTCTTTTCCGGGTTGGATTACATTTCGGTTTTGTTCGTTTTGTTTGAACCTTTCCAGTTTTCTTCTACTCATGATTACAAATCTTTGATTTCGGCGACGACAAAAGTACTTCCTCCGATAAATATTAAATCTTCTTTTGAGGATAAAATTTTGGCTTTTTCGATTGCCATATTTACATCTCTTACTATCTCCCCATTCAAACCTGCTTCAAAAGCTTTATTGGCCAATTCCTCCACATGCAAGGCTCTTGGAATAGTCGCCTGACAGAAAATATACCAAGCATTCTTGGGAAGTAGAGACAATACCTTTGAAACATCCTTGTCATTGACCATGCCGATGACCATAAAAAGTTTGTTGAAAGTCTGCTCGTTGATCTGGTCCACGATCGACTTGATACCATCTTCATTGTGGCCGGTATCGCAAACCACCAGCGGGTTTTTTCCCAAAATCTGCCATCTACCCTTTAGACCTGTATTGGAAACAATTTTAGACAAGCCTTTTTTGACAGCCATTTCTTCAATCGTCCATCCAAGGGATCTGAGAATTTTGAGGGTTTGAAGGATTCCTGCAAGGTTTTTTTCTTGGTAATTGCCATGAAGGTCAATTTCAATTTCATGCTTCCCCCCTTCATCCTCAATTGCGAAAAACCGCTTACCTTGCTGACTTGAGCCTTTCCTTTCTACTTTGATATAATCCTCCGCAAAATATATCGGAGCAAAGGATTCTTCCGCTCTCTTTTGAAACACTGAAAAAGTTTCCTCCTGCTTTTGACTGATCACCACCGGGATTTTTGGCTTGATGATTCCTGCCTTTTCGGCTGCGATCAAAGGCAATGTATTCCCTAAAAACTGCATATGGTCAAAGCCAATATTGGTAATCACAGAAACTTCAGGCGATACCACATTCGTAGAATCCAACCTCCCCCCCATTCCCACTTCGATCACTGCAATGTCAACTTTCTCTTTGGCAAAATACCAAAAAGCCATCCCTACAGTCATTTCAAAAAAACTTGGTTTCAATTCCTCCAAAAAGGTCTTGTTTTCTTCCACAAAATCAACCACCTCTTTCTCTGGAATTTCAAGACCATTGATTTTAATCCTTTCTGTAAAAGATTT
Organism: Aquiflexum sp.; assembly: GCF_977115555.1. NCBI lineage: Bacteria > Pseudomonadati > Bacteroidota > Cytophagia > Cytophagales > Cyclobacteriaceae > Aquiflexum > Aquiflexum sp. Next base: position 7,392 of record NZ_CDSBKL010000085.1, on the reverse strand, counting down.
CAAATGGGGTGAAGTATACAAACCCACTTTGTAACCCGCCTCCATCAGGACTGAACAAATGGCATGGGAAGTGCTTCCTTTGCCATTTGTGCCTGCCACGTGTACGCATTTCAATCCTCTTTCAGGATTACCAAGGTGGGCGCATAGCGCATAAGTATTGTTTAAATCATTCCTATAGGCAGCAGCTCCGATTCTCTGAAACATCGGCAAAGCATTGAACAGATAGTCCAACGTCTCTTGGTAAGTCATGGATTAATCTACTTTGATGATAAAAGTGATTTTGCCGGTAGAATAATCGGCTGTTGGATTTCCTGATTGGCGTTTGAAATTGACTTGATTTACAACTGTTCTGTAATAAGCCAATACTTCATTGGACACGTTGTATTCCAAAGGAACAGCCTGCACGATTTTGCCATTGTCATCAACAGTGATTTTAAAAACTATTTTTCCGTTTCGGGTAGATACATTGTCTTTGATATTTGGTCTGGAAGCAAAATCCCATCCTGCAAGATCCAGACCGACTCCGGAAGAAGGACCTGGCGCACCTTCACCTGAACCTGATCCCATCAATGCCCTTCCGTCCACAGTTCCTGTTGGTTTTCCTTCGTCTCCCTTTTTGTCGGAAGTCCCTTGGGCACTTCCTGACGCTGTTTTGGCACTTGAACCTGAAGTGCCACCCGCTCCAAAAATAGCTCTTTGGTCAATCTTAGGTTTTTCTTCTGCTTTGGTAGTGGTTTTCTCAGCCTCTGCAGTAGAAGGTTGGGTCACAGGAGTTGGATCCTTTTTGGCAGGACTTGGTTCTTTGCTTGCGGTACTTGATTTCTCACTTCCTTTTATCGGACTTGGTGCTTTGGATTGTGCCTCATAGGTGGTTTTGGCAGGAGAAGATTTTGGTTTGGCGGCCTCTGTTTTTGGTTCTGACACAGGAACAGAGGACTCTACGGGTTTTGAAGCTTGTTCGCCGGGTGCAGGTGATTCGGTGTTATTGGTAACAGCTTCTGCAGCAGGGGTAGTAGTTTGCCTGTTTCCACTTCCAGTATCAGAAAATCCCAGATTGAGTTCCATGCCATAGGTTTCGAGTGGAGGAATTTGTTCTTTCCACACTACTATAAAATAGATAGCAATCAACAAAAGTACATTGACCAAAAAAGTGATGATCAGCGCTTTTCTTTTGTTTTCAGCTTCTTGGCTATCTGTTTCCCAAATCTGCATTTTACTTATATGGTTGTGTTGCGATAGAAACGTTTGCTTCTAGATTTGCGGCAATTCCGCCGATTTCGACCAAGTACTCCACAGGTACTTGTTTGTCAATATGAAGGACTACCTGACCTTTTTTGTCTTTCAGGAGAGCTGTAAGTTCGGTTTTGATCTGATCTCTGCTTACCACTTTATCATTAACGGAAAACTTGAGGTCCTTGGTTACTGTCACCGTCACTTCCTGCATGACTATATCAGAGGTTTCGCTTGATGGCAAATTGACAGGGAGACCCGATGGCGTGATGAATGAGGATGTCAACATAAAGAATATCAGCAGCAAGAAGATGATATCCGTCATCGAAGACATACTGAAAGCGGCATCAACTTTATGTTTGGATTGTAAGCCCATGTTATTTGTCTTGCAATAAGTCGATGAATTCCACAGAGGTATATTCCATGCTGTGTACCAATTTAGAAACCTGACTGACCAGGTAATTGTAACCCAAGTAAGCAATAATCCCAACCACCAAGCCTGCAGCTGTGGTAATCATCGCTTCATAGATACCTGTGGACAATAATTTGGGAGAGACCATCCCTTCTTCCTGTGCCACTGCAATAAATGCCTGAATCATCCCTGTGACTGTTCCCAAGAAACCGATCATCGGAGCCGCACCGGCTACCGTAGCCAATATCCCAAGGTTCTTCTCCAATTTATAGATCTCGATTTTCCCGACATTCTCAATGGATACTTCAATATTTTTCAAAGGACTTCCTATCCTTTCCAATCCTTTGGCAATCATACTAGCGACAGGCGTTGTTTCACCTTGGCATAGAAATTTTGCCTGATCGACTTTTCCTCCCTGTACCAATATTTTAATCTGATCCATCAGGTGTTTTGGAGATTTGGCGGCTTTGCGAAGGGTAATCAGCCTTTCGACAAAAATAAAAATCGCTATCACAAAAAGGATGTATAGCGGAATCATCATGTATCCACCCTTGATCAATAAGTCAAGCAAACCGATACTGGGTTTGCCCGGTTCCATCAAGGAAAGTGAATCTGCCATTATTTGGCCATCGGTACTCAAGGTTTGTGCTAAAATCATGTTAATATTTCAAAATCCAAGTTGATTCATTAATGTCAGCTTTGGCAGCAGCCAAATCGTCCGTGGCTGATTTAAAACTACTATACTTCCCAACGGAAAGACGGTAATTTTTGGTATCTCCTGAAGGAAAAATGAGCCAGATATCTTTCCCTTTATCCAACAATACCTGTGCTTCTTCTCTTGCTATTTTTTCATTGGGCAAGCTTGCTACCACCAAATGGTAATAGCTGGCCGATTCTTTTGTTTTTAGGATTATCAAATTCCCCCCTGATGATGCAGCGATAGTTGGTGCAGGAATCTCTGCAGGTACAGTTTCAACCACTTCTGTAACAACTGAATCCTGTTTAGACGCTACTGCTTCTTCGATTTCAACAATTTCAGGAAGGTTTTGCGGCTCTTCCGTTTTCTCTTCGGCGATATCTGCAATTGCTGTTTCCTCTTTTTGATTTGGCAGGTAATACAGGAAATAAGCCATCGAGGCCAAAACGATCACAATCAATAATACCAGACTGAAGAGCAAAGGAACCTGACTCTTTTTCTTCCTTTCAGGTGTTTCCCTAGATTCGAATTTAATCGCTGCAGGTTTTGATACAGGTTCATTCAAGGTTTCTTTCTGAACGGTCTCCTTTTCTTTTTCATCTTCTGATTGGACAGAAGTTTCATTTTGCAATGAAGTCTGCAAAGGCTCAACTTTCACGAATGGAAAACCATAGTCTTTATCAGCTGAATTGGGGTTATTTTCAGTGTCCTTTTCCATTATTGGTTTAAATCTTTAAAGCCTTGCAAACTAAATGAAATGGGTGAATCGCCAAATTGATTTTTGAACAAAGGTATGATTCAAAGTGACAATAAATCTAAAATTTAATTGTTGCTCCCACAATACCTTGGATTCCCCGTACAGGATAATTCAAAAACCTTTGGTTGTTTCTGTTCAGAAGGTTATTGCCAATGGCAAATGCTGATATCCTTTCTGTGATCTGATAATCCGCTTTTATTTGTAAATCCAAAATCGCAGGCAATACCTCTGTAAGGTCACTTTGCTGGTTGAAACCAACGATTCCTCCCATCAGATGTGCATTGAGGTAAATTAGCCATTTTTCAGCAGGAGTGAATTGATTGTTGAGTTTAAACTCCCATTCAGGTCTTTGGTAAGCGGCTCCCAAGGTACTTAATGTATAATGGAAATAATCGGCAGTAGCAGTCATTTTATACCATCCTTCATATTCCCATCCCACTTTCAAAGTATAATTCAATACCCTTGTATTTTCATCATATAGTAAATTGAACCGGAGACTATCTGTCGCACTGTTTGCAAAAAAGTGCATATTTCTATATTTCCCAACATTAAACCCAGCCTCGTAGGTTAGGCCTTCGAGAACCGTGCCTTTTATACCTGCACCTGTTCTGAAGTTTTGAATCGTATTGAGCAATTGCGTACTAGGACCCAAAAACTGGTTTTCCATCACAAAATCATAATAGGTTTTTCTCAAAACATCTCCTTCAAAATCTGCATAAACTCCAATTTCCTTGCTCATCATATACTCACCGCCTAAAGAAGGGAAAATATGGAAGTCAGAATTTTTATTTAAGGTGACATCATTTTCAAAAATTATATTTACCCCTGCTTTGATTATTAATGACTCATCCCGATATCCGACATAGGGTTTGATTTTAAAGTAATTCCTATTGATGTCTCTATAAAATTCATCTTTTGGACTAGTCAATGACAAATCAAAATCAATGGCTCCATTCAGATTTTCATTATACCAATAGGAGGAATTTGCTTCAATTGAAACTTCATTTTCCGCCGCCTGAAAATTATCATTGAAAGCCCTGACTCCGAGCTTTAAATTGTAATTGACCCCTTCCATTTTATCAATATCCTGAATCCCTCCAAAAAACTGGATGGTATTCAGAATATTCTGACTTGGCACAAAATCAACAAGGTTCAAGTCCTCCGGATCATAGCCATAGAAATTGAACATATGCCTGTCATACTTTATGCCTCCATAAATCTTAAAAACATCCATAAAGTACGTGCCGTCCAATCCAAAATTGGAAAAACTCTCCCCTGAATTTCGGCCATCAATAGGACCTCGGGCAAAACTTTGGTGTTTGAATTTTGCTCCGAAATCATATTTATCATCTTCCCAGATATTGTATCGCCCTTCCAACAGCGGAGAACCGTAGTTTCCGTATCCCACTCTTGCAAAACCACGGTATTGCTCTTCCACGACTTTGGGGAAATTCTTCTGCGCAGCTTCAGCCTTGATCACGATGGGAGGAAGGGTAAGAAAATATTGCTTTACATCATAATTAAAAGTCGAATTACCTTTTGTGGCAGGCAAAGCAGGAATCCTTTCAAATCTTCTTGGCTGTACCGGCAATGTCAAAACCCTGTCTTTTCTTATGATAAATTCCTGGTCTTTGACTTCACCCTTTTCTTGTCCAAAGGACAATCCTGGAAGCATTATCAATACCATAAGGCTAAAAACAGCAAATATGAAAGCCTTTTGGACGGAGTGTTTCATCTTATTCTCTTTCATACTATTTTATCTCAGCCAATTTTTTATTTGCCATTTCTTTAATTTCTTGATTCATGGAATTTTCAAGAATAGATTCCAATGTCGCTTTTGCCTGAAAAACCTCATTCAGTTTCAGGTAATTGTCTGCCAAAAGAATAAAGCATCTCCCATACCAATAATCGTAGGGAAAGAAAGGTCCCGAAAAGTCAAATATGGTATTGTTAGATTGTTCATTGCTTCCTTTCCTTGCCTGGCTTTCAGCCAAAAGGTATAAGCCTTCAGCACCGTGCACGGTCTTGTATTCATTGATCAAATCCATCAATGTTTCGTCTGCTTTGGCATCATTTTTCAGCTCTCTTTGGGCTTTTGCTTTTAGCAAAGTCGCCTCCGGTACCGCATCTTGGGTTACACTACCCAATTGGATCACTTTGTCCGCAAAGTAGGATGCAGAATCAAAATCCTGTGTCTGATAATAGGCATTCATCAAACCTGAGAAAACCTCGAATTCCTCGATTTTATTCCGCGAATAGTTGATGGCTTCCCTATAAAAACCTATAGCCTGTTTATAATTGCTATTTTCCATCTCAATGGCAGCTATTCGTTGGACGGCTTTAGTTCTTTGGGTTGAGGTTTTTACTTTCTCTATCTGATAGAAATATTCCAATGATTGATCCTTTTGTCCAAGCTTGTAGTAGGAATCGGCGATGAAGTAATTGGCCTCATCTCTATTGGCAGATTGGGGATAATTTTTGAGGTATCCGGAGAAAGCATTGATGGCTTGGTCTAGAGAATTGCTGAAATAGAGATTTTTGGCAGCCTCATATTCTAAGTTTTGAAGGCTTTTGTTTTCAGGGTTCGCATTTCTGTAGGTTCCAAGATACTGCGAAAACTCAGCAGATCTTCCCTGAAGTGCCAAAGCTTCCTGCAGTCCCACAAGCGCCGATTCGGCATTGGAGGAATTGGGGTGGTTTTGTAAAATCTTCTTATAATCCTCTATCGTCTGATCATAATTCTGAAGGGAAAAATTAGCCACTGCCCTACCCTCTAAGGCAAAAGGCACAAACTGACTGTTGGGGCGGCTATTGATCAGTGTGGAATATCCTTCACGCGCATCGGCATAGCGGGATTCTTCCATATTGATCTGTGACTTTTGGTAGACCGCATCTTCAAAATACAGACTGTTCGGATATCCTGAGATCAATCGGTCTAATTGACTAATGGCTTCAGAATTTCTGTTCTGGAAATTAAAAACCACACCTGACCGAAAATAGGCATAGTCGACTGAAGATCCTCCTTCAGTTATTGCCTTTTGGAAGATGGACTGTGCTTCATTAAATTTTTTCTGTACAAAATAAACATCCCCCAATCTTACCAAAGCTTCATCGTATTTTTCAGGATCATCGTTTCTTCCTCCCTTTTCAACATACTGTCGGAATTGGGGTTCTGCCTTGGCATATTGCTGAAGGTTAAAGTAGGTATATCCTAAACCATAATAGGACTTAAGCAAATAAGGGTCTGTTGCTTTGGGCTTGAGACTTTGAAGTGTTTCGTAGGACCTGATGGCTTGAGGACTTCTGTTGGTGGTGGCAAAGTTTTCCCCTTTCCAGAAATGTGCTTGTATCACCAAATCTTTGTCTATCGGTGAAGCCAATGATTTATCAAAATAGGTTGTGGCCAAGTCATGCTTTTTGTCCCGATAATACACTATACCTTGATAGAAAGTAATCTTTTGATAGGCAGCTTTTAGCCTGTCCGACTTGCGTGACATCTTTTCGATATGTTCGATGGCACGCAGGTAATTGTTAGTGTTTATCAGTGCATCCGTAAGCAATGTTTCGGCTTCGTTGGCGTAAATCCCATTTGGAAAATTCTCCAAATACGCATCAAGGGCGTTGACAGCTTCCAGAAAACTTCCTCTTTCCAAATTGACTTTGGCAAAATTTACCAAGGCATCTTCCTTGATTTTTGGGTCACTGTTATTTTTGTAAGCTGCATTGAAGCTTGTAGAGGCAAACTGTGGGTTGTTTAACTTGACATAAGCATGCCCAAGATAATAACTGGAAACCTGCCCTATTTCATCTTCAATTACTGCAGACACTTTGAAATAGTCGGTCGCTCTCTGAAAATTTCCGATTTCAAACTGTGCAACTCCTGCTTTATATACCTGAGACCTGTCGAGATCTCTTTTTTTAGCATTTACAAATAGGTCGTAATTCTGTGCGGCCGCTTGGAAATTTCTTTTTTCAAAATAGGCTTCAGCCAAATAAAGTTGGATTTCTTCTTTACGGTCAAGATTGGGTCTGGATTTCAAAACCGGTTCTGCATAGGCTATCAATTCATCATAATAACCCTGTTGGTAATATATCCCGGCAAGCATATAGGGTACTTTTGAAGCATAAAAAGTCGCTTTTTCTGCTTCCCTAAAATCTTTGATTGCCTGATCGTAATTCCCTGACTCTTTGGAAATAAACCCTGCATAATAATAGGCATCAGCCGAATATCCCCCTTTTTCTACTTTTACCTGATTAAAATAATTCAGGGCGTTTTTGAAGTCCTTGAGCTGAAAA
>NZ_CDSBKL010000084.1:0-13035 GCF_977115555.1 Aquiflexum sp. | reverse complement strand
CCCATGAAATAAAACAGCCTTTTTTTTATTCACTTTTAAATCACATGATGATGAATAGCCAAAGAATTTTATTATTCATTCTTATCCTTCACTTTACCTGATTTCTTGGATAGATTCAAAAAATGTTCTTTGTCAAATAATTTTGTTTTGTTTAAAGCTTTTGGTTGGGTAAAAATTTAAATTCCTGTAGCTTTATTTTTCTAGAAAGTCTTAAAATTAAAAGAAGCTTAAATTTTATAATTATGAATTACACAGAAAATTACAAAGGAATCAAAATTGATGTGCAGGCTCCACAGGTTGATCTTCCGGATGGCTTGCAGGCACAGATAAGAAAATCCATTGATAAAATTTCAAGGTTTACTGACAATATCAATGCTGTCGATATTTATTTTAATATTTCAGGAACAGGGAAAACTGCAGAAAGAATTTTAGGAATGCGGGTGGGCGTGCCCGGTCCGGATGTTTATTCTGAAGAAAAAGGAAAAGACAGATGGAATACGATGCTAAGGGCTGTCACTGACAAAAATATCCGTATGCTCCAAAAGGATAAATAGGAATCTTTTCAGAAAATTTATTTAAAGCTTCAGGTTAAAAAAGCCTGAAGCTTTTTATTTGATCTATAAAGTTCAAAGCGCTTTGTGGGGACACGATCAGGATAAAAGCAATTCCGAAAAGCGCTCCATATAAGTGTGCGTCATGGTTGATGCCATCATTTCCTTTTTTGGCCTGAACAATGCTGTAAATCAAAAACAAAACACCTAGAGCAAAGCCCGGCAGACAAAGCAATCCAAACAGACAGATATCTGAAAGCGGCGTCAAAATAATGCTGCCAAATACAGTCGCGGCAACTCCACCTGAAGCACCCAAAGCACGGTAATAGGAATGTGATTGATGTTTGAAATAGGTCGGGATATCTGCAATTACAATCGCCCCGATATAAAATAGAATATACAATCCTATCCCTGTTGCTTGTCCGAATTTGATCGTAAGAAAACTTTCAACTACCCTTCCAAAAAAATAGAAAGTAAACATGTTGAAAAGCAAATGCGTGCCATCCTTGTGGATAAAGCCGGACAAAACAAAGCGGTCCCATTGGCTTTTGTTTTTGATCAAATAAGGTGTAAACATCCACCTATCCAATTGGGAAGGCTTTTGCCAGGCTAGGTAGGAAGTCAATACTGTAATGGCAATGATGATGACCGTAGCTGATAATTCCATAAAACAATCTGAGGTTATTTTTCCCTGTGAACTAGGTCTTGGGTGAGTTGTAAAAGGGATTTATAGATCTCTTTATTTGGAACTTCGAGGGAAGCAAATTGCTCAAAACCTTTGTCGAAGTAAGCTTTCATTTTTGCTTCGGTCAGTTCTTTGATTCCCAAAGAATCATATATTGAAGTTACTGAAGCGACTTTTTCTTCTTTGTTAAAAGTCTTAGCCTCCAGCCAGGATTCCAATTTCATTTTAGCATCTCCCTCAACCAATTCTTTGGCTTTGATAAGCAGGAAAGTCTTTTTGTTGGAAATGATATCGCCACCGACCTGCTTACCGAATTTGGCTTTGTCGGCATAGACGTCCAGCAGATCATCTTTGAGTTGAAAACCGATACCGATATTCACGCCGAAGTCATAGAGTTTCTGCGCATCCTCAATAGAGGCATCCGCCAAAATTGCCCCAAACTGAAGCGCAAATCCCAACAAAACGGCTGTCTTTTGTCTGATCATATCGAGGTATGCTTCTTCCGAGACGGCATCTTGGGTTTCAAAATTCATGTCGTGCTGTTGTCCTTCACAAACCTCAGCTGCTGTCTGATTAAAAAGGCGGATTGATTCCCGAAATTTGCTTGGATCAATGTCCAAAAGCATATCGTAGGCTTTGACAAGCATGACATCACCGGAAAGGATCGCAGTATTGGCATTCCATTTTTCATGTACGGTTGCCTTTCCCCTTCGGAGCGGGGCGTCATCCATGATGTCGTCATGCATCAGGGTAAAGTTGTGAAAAACCTCCACAGCAGCTGCCGGATTCATGATATTCAGGTAATCAAGCTTATAAAGTGAGTAAGCCATCAAGGTAAGCAGGGGTCGGATTCTTTTTCCGCCCAAGCTCATGATGTAAGAAATCGGCTCGTAGAGTTCTTTGGGTGATTGGCCGTAAGAATGGCTTTGTATATGTTGTTCTAAATCACGAAGGATTTTATCTACGCTTATTTCTGCTTGGTTCATTATCTGCAAATTCCAGGTCTATGGTTCTTCTGTCAATGTCCGTAGCTACTACTCGGACAGTTACTTTTTCACCCAAAGTGATCATTTTTTTATTTCTTGTCCCAATGAGACGCATGTTTTTTTCATCAAATTGGTAATAATCATCCTTCATGTCTTGAACCCTGATCATTCCCTCACATTTGGTTTCGGTGATTTCTACAAATACTCCCCACTCTGTCACGCCTGTCACGATGCCTTCATAGTCTTTTTCCTCCGCAAGAGACATAAACTCGACCTGCTTGTATTTGATAGAGGCACGTTCTGCATCTGCTGCTCTTTTTTCTCTTTCTGATGAATGCAGGCACTTATCTTCCCAAGATTCCGCCTCGGGAGATTTGCCTCCGTCAAGATAATGCTGCAATAGCCGGTGCACCATCATGTCAGGATACCTTCTGATAGGGGAAGTGAAGTGGGTATAATGTTGGAATGCCAAGCCAAAGTGGCCTTTTGCCTCTGTGGTATATTTGGCTTTGGCCATACTTCGGATTGCAAGTTGCTCAAGGACATTTTGTTCCGGTTTCCCGAGAATTTCCTCCATGAGTTTATTCAAAGCCATGGAAATTCTGGTTCCTTCTCCGATTTTCATTTCATGACCAAATTTCTTGGCAAAATTGGCGAAAGTCTCCAAGCGCTCCGCATCCGGATGGTCGTGAATTCTATATACAAAAGTATCCTTGCCTTTGTTTTTGTTAAAGACAAATTCTGCCACAGTCCTATTGGCCAAAAGCATAAATTCCTCGATGAGCTTGTGGATATCCTTTCTTTCTTTTACAAAAAGGCCAAGTGGTTTTCCTTTTTCATCCAATTTGAATTTGACTTCCACAGTTTCAAAATTGACTGCACCCTTATCAAATCTTCTTTTACGAAGTTTCTTGGCAAGGTCATTCAAAATCGTGAGTTCCTGATAGAAATCCCCTTCTTGTTTGTCGATGTTTTCCTGCCCTTCTTCATAAGCAAATCTCCTGTCCGAATGGGTCACCGTCCGGCCAATCCATTTATTCAGAACATCCGCATTCTCGTCCATTTCAAAGACACAGGAAAAAGTCAGCTTATCTTCGTTGGGTCTCAAAGAGCAAAGCCCGTTGCTAAGTCTTTCAGGAAGCATTGGAATCGTCCTATCCACTAAATAAACCGAAGTAGCCCTTTCGTAGGCCTCTTTTTCCAATTTGGTTTTTGGCTTGACATAATGGGTCACATCGGCTATGTGGACACCGATTTCAAGATTCCCGTTGTCTAAAACCCGATAGGAAATCGCATCATCAAAATCTTTGGCATCGACAGGATCGATGGTAAAAGTGGGGATACCCCGCATGTCACGTCGGTTTTTGATTTCTTCAGGTGAAATTTCTTCCGGAATCAAATTAGCCTCTGCTTCGACTTCTGTCGGATATTCGAATGGCAATCCAAATTCTGCCATGATGGAATGGATTTCGACTTCATGTTCACCGGCTTTGCCGAGAACTCGGGTGACTTTACCTGTTGGATTTTTGTCATCTTCGCGCCAATCAGTAAGTTTGACAACAACCTTTTGGTTGTGTTCGGCTCCACCAAGGTCACCTTTATGGACAAAAATGTCATAATGCATCTTTTTGAAATCAGGTACCACGAAGGCGAATCTTGGGGATATTTCTACCCTTCCCACGAATTCATCCCTGCTTCGGCTGACGATTTCCAATACTTTTCCTTCAAGCCTTCCTGTACTTCCTTTGACAGGATAGACCATTATTCTGACCCGGTCACCGTCAAGGGCATGCTTGAGGTCTGCTTCTTTGATCAGGATATCTTCCTCAAATCCATGTTTTGCATCAGGTTTGATGAATGCAAAGCGCGGATTGACAAAATCTACTTCCCCTTCGATGAATTCCGGTTCTTTGACCGAAGCAAAATAATTCCGAGGTGATTTGGATATGTTGCCCGCCGCGGCGAGTTTATGTAGCATCGGTTCTACACCACCTTTGGCAATAGAGTCCCTGATTTCAAGTTTCTTGATAATCTGTTTGGCGTTGAATTCTTTGCCGTAATTGTTATCCAAAAAGTTGAGTACTTTTTTTGCCAGCTGGGCGGCATCGATCACCTTTCCGCTTTTTTTGCCCTTTTGACCTTGTTTATTTGATTTTCTTCCCATGAAAGTTTATTTCCAATTGTGTAATGATAAGCCCTGAATCTGTGTGAAATGGGCTGTGTTGTTTGTGATTAGTTGTTGGTCGGAATGGATTGCAATCCCTGCTATCAGTAAGTCAGATGAACCGATTGTGACTCCTTTTTTCCTTAAATCCGAATAAATGGAAGCTGAAATTTTAACTGTATTTCTTGAAATATTTAACACCTCAATCTCATCTACAAATTGTTCAAAAGCAATTTTTTGCTTTTCGGATCCTTTATATTCAATTCCTTTTTTGAATTCAAAATAATTGATTTCTGAAATTATAAAGCTATTGAACTCAGCAAGGTATAATGTGGCGTTTTTGAGGGTATTAATATCTTTCTTGAAAAAGTTGATGATTGTATCTGTATCTAAAAGTGATTTTTTCAAAGTGATTCAAAATTTCTGGTTTCTTTTAATCTGGTTTTGGTCAGGTCAGTGGTTAATTCTTTGATTAGCCCTGCATCTTTCTGCGTATCCAACAATCCTGCAAATGAAAGGATTTTATCTTTCTTTGAAGTTTTGTTTTCCAATTGATTTAACATTCCATCAATAACTTTAAGGTCAACCTCAGAAAGACTTTCAATCCTTTCCAAAACCGTTTCTTTCAGGCTTTTTACTGTGGTAGATTCCATTGTCTCACTTACTTTTTCTAAAGTTAATAAAAAACTTAAAGCAGAATTGGTTCCAATTTGGTTTTATTAACCAAAATCCTTCCAAGAAAGCAACTTACCGCTGCTTCGTATTTGTGACTCCTTGCCGCCATATACCAAGAATTTTTTCAGGTTTTGGATTTGTGAGATTTCTTCGAACTTGTTCAGCCCATCAAACATCTCAGTTTTGATGGTTTGGGATGCTTTGAACTCGAATATCTCCATTTCATCGCCCTTATCCACCATCAGATCAATCTCGTTTCCTCCCGAATCCCTCCAAAACCACAGATCTTCGGGACTGTTGCGGTGGTGCATTTGTTTTACATATTCCGAGATCATCATATTTTCAAACAACGCACCTTTAAATGGATGTGTCAGCAGGCTTTCGATTTTGGTAATCTTGAGGAGATGACAAAGCAATCCTGTATCATAAAAGTAGAGCTTTGGAGTTTTGACTATCCTTTTGTTGAAATTTTTATGATATGGATAAAGCTGAAAAGTGATGAAACTTTGCTCCAATGCCGAAAGCCATGCTTTGGCTGTCGGTTGGCTTATCCCGCTTTCATTTGCCAATGCATTTAGATTGAGCAATTGTCCAGCTCTTGCAGCGCAGAGTCCAAGGAAATTTTGGAACCCACGCATGTCTCTGATTGCAATCAGCTCACTTACGTCTCTGTTGATGTAGGTTTGAATGTAATTGGAATAAAAGACCCTCGAAGGAATGTCTCTGTCGTATATGGCCGGATAAAATCCCTTGATCAATGGGGCTAAAAAATCATCCCCAAGCAATCCTGCTTTTTCCAGTTCCTGACAATCAAGGGGAAATAATTTAAAGATTGCTACTCTACCTGCTAGACTTTGGGTAATGCTGTTCATCAGGTGGAAATTTTGTGAGCCTGAAAGCACATAAATGCCCATTTCCTCGCTTCTGTCATCCACGATACTTTGGATATAAGAAAATAACGCAGGAACCCGCTGGACTTCATCGAAGATTACATGCCGGTCATATTCGGCCAAAAAACCATTTGGATCCTTTTCAGCAAAATTTCTGATATCAGGATTTTCCAGACTGATATAGCGATAATCAGGGAATAGACTTTTCAGTAAAGTCGTTTTGCCGGACTGCCTCGGTCCGGTCAGGGCAATGATAGGGTATTTGGGAATCAGAGTTTTGATGGCCGACACAATATCCCTTGAAATTAGCATGTCTTTTTTGTTTTAAAGGTATGCTGAATTTTGAAATAACACAAGCTAAATTTTGAAATTGCATGAGTATAACTTTGAAATTACATGAAGTTAATTTTGAATTAACACGTATTGAATTTTGAAATTGCACGAATTAAATTTTGAATTGACATGTGTTTCATTAGTTTTTACATGTTTGAAAAGAGTCAATTTGGGCTTATTTGCCTTATGTAGTTACTGATTTGGATTATCCTTCATTGTCCCTGTTAATCACTTCCATTTCGATATCAGGTGGCAGTCCTTGAAAAGCCAAATATATCTGGGCTGTCACCACCACATCACGAAGGCAATATTTCCTTATCGATTCCAAGTCTTTTTGAATATAATAAGCATCATTAACCTGAGAACCGTCGATGGACTCCTTGGAAGTAGGGATGTCAAAAATGGCCGCAAGCAATTCAAGTCGGGTGTAGTGCTTGTAATCCCCGAATTTCCACAGTTCCAAAGTGTCCAAGTGACGGACTTCCCAAGGTTTTTTGCCTGCAATCTGCAAAGGTTCTGGAAGAGGGATTCTGTTGACCAAAATCCTTCTGCTGAGGTAGGGAAAATCAAATTCCTTTCCATTGTGGGCGCAGAGAATCCATTTTTTCTTTTGAAGCAATTCACAAAAGGATGCCAAGGTATCGTATTCTGATTCCTCCCCATAGCTTTTGGTTCGGAATTCCAATTTGTTTTCTTCCTCCAAATAATGAAAGTACCCGACTCCCACGCAGATGACTTTACCGAATTCAGCATAGATTCCTGCTTTTTGGAAAAACAGGCTTCCCGGTTCAATTTCCTCATCCTTGAGTTTGATATGCTTTTCTTTTTTGAGCCACTCTTCCTGTAGCCGTAGAGGCAATTCCTTAAAATCTGACTCCAAAGAAGCAGTCTCAATATCCAAGAATAGTATATCTCCCAATTCACTTAAAAAATTTCCCATATCCAATATTTTTATAAATGAATATTTCTCGGCTTAAGGAAATGGTTTTTCAGCCTTGCCCAGAAATCATGATCTTAAGATATTAGGATATTAGGAAAGAATCAAATAGTGATATTAAAAATTAACCAAAAAGTTAGGATTAATTTTAACTGTGGAGCACACCTTCCAAACCCAATTCTGGAATAAAACTCAAGTTGGTAGGATACATGCTGCCCACAGCGAAAATGAATTTTTTGTCGAAAATCTGATCGAGGATATAATAACTCACCCAGTATTCGTTGGTCAAGGCAAAAAGTGCAGGATCAATCGGTTCGATTTTGGCCATAGATTCAGATCCTAGCTCTTGTATCATATGCCTTAATACCGAGGTTTTCTTTTCTTCTCCCCCGATGAGTCCATAACCTTTTGAAGTAATCATCACAGTATTCAATTCAATCATGTTGAGATTGATGATATAGACAGACCATTCGGTGTTGCCATTGATTTCTTCTTTGGCAATGGCGAGCTTTACTCCTGTGACTGGGTGAAAATCGATGTCTTTTTTCATTTTTTCAAGATGTGAGACATAAGACATGAGACACAAGACAATTCAAATCAACTGTGAATGCTAATCTTATTATCAAATTTATTTCAATCCTATTTCTACTTTATTTCAATTTTATATCTACCGTATTTCAACTTATTTCAACCGTATTTCGAAAATTTAGTCCAACTCCATCTCAAATAATACAACAAGATGATTTTTGACTTTTTGTTTTACTTCGTTTTCATCCACCTGATAACCGAGTTCAAGGTGCATGGAGGTGACTGCTTTGTCAGGAATACCACAAGGCACGATATTGTTGAAATAGCTGATGTCTGAATTGATATTAAAAGCAAAGCCATGCATGGTCACCCACCGGCTGGATTTTACGCCAAGTGCACAGATTTTTCTTGGGTTTTTCTGTTCGAGGAAATCCAGCCAAACACCTGTCAATCCCTCGATTCTTCCTGCTTCGATCCCATATTCAGCCAAAGTCAAAATGATGGCTTCTTCGAGAAGTCTCAGGTATTTGTGAATGTCGGTGAAGAAATTGTCAAGATCAATAATAGGATAGCCCACCAACTGACCGGGGCCATGATAAGTGATATCGCCACCCCGATTGATTTTGTAAAAAGTGGCATTTTTGTCTTTTAGCCCTTCTTTATCCAAGAGGAGATTTGATAATTCCCCGCTTTTACCCAAAGTATAGACATGCGGATGCTCGACAAAAATCAGGTAATTGTCCGTTACTATTTGCGATTCAGGATCGGCCTGACGGTTTTGGATTTTAAGTGCAACGGTCTTTGAAAAGAGTTCTTCCTGGAAATCCCAAGTTTCCTTGTAATCCTTTTTGCCAAGATCGATGAACTTAACTTTTTTATTGATAACTTGATTCACAGTTTTTATTTAATTCTGATTAAGAACAGCCACAGTAAAGTGATGGTTCTTTTCTGATGCACCAAAAATAAACAAATATCAATATGGCAGAGCATAACGACAAAGGAAAGGAGGCTGAGAACCTCGCAAAAGACTGGTTAATGGGCAGAGGTTATGAATTTGTGGAGGCCAACTATCGGAGCGGACATGCAGAAATTGACCTGATTTTTAAGCACAGAGGGATTATGGTATTTGTTGAAGTGAAATACCGAAGCGGTACAGGGTTTGGCTATGCGGAGGAGTTCGTGGACGGAACCAAAAGAAAGCTTCTGATCAAAGCTGCCGATAATTTTATCTATGAACGCGATTGGCACAAAGACATCCGGTTCGACATCGTAGGCGTATATCGTGACCAAAAAGGGAATGTCAATTTCAGGCAGTTTGAGGATGCTTTTTATTAGAGAAATGAAGAAAAAGGAAGGGGAAAAGGTGAAAAAGTTTAAATGATGACTTTTGTTTATTTGGGAGTACCCTTTGAATCCAAATTAGTTTTCAATACTTTTTCTAAAGTAGATTTTCGATACTTTTCCAAATTGTTTCAAAAACGATCAAGTGACCTTCTTCCGTAGGATGGATGCCATCAGGAAGATTTAGATCAGGATTCCCCGCCACGCCTTCCAATAGAAAAGGAATCAATTTTACATTTTCTTCAGACGCTACCTCAGGAAATAATCCCGAAAATTCTTTGGTGTATTCATGCCCCATATTGGGTGGAATCTGCATGCCTGCCAAAACAACAATCGTTTCAGGATATTTACTTTTCACCAATTGGATAATGCCTTTCAGGTTTTTCTTGGTTTCTGAAGGAGTTATTCCCCGCAATCCATCATTTCCGCCTAATTCTAAAATAAAAATTGCAGGCAGCTCTTGCAAAAACCAATCCAAACGACTCAATCCGCTTGCCGTAGTTTCCCCACTCAATCCGGCATTGATAACCCTGTAATTCAAACCAAGGCTGTCAATCCTAGCAGCTGTCAATCCCGGAAAAGCATCTTCTGCCTCAATCCCATATCCGGCGGTAAGACTGTTTCCGAAGAAGAGGATTAGTTTTTTTGATTGAACTGTTTCGGGTATTGAGGCTGATTCTGATTCAGCGGTTTTTTCTCTTTTTGTGGTACATGAGGAAACAACAACAAATAAAAAAAGTAATATTTTTATGGATGATTTAATCATATGAATAGGGGCTAATTTTTTAAAATTATATATGTCCAACCTGAAGGATCCACTTCAATAATAAATGATTCAGATTGACTTATTGATTTGATTTTTTCTATTTCATGAAGAAAAATATCTTGAAATTCCTGATTTGGCATATTTCCCAAACTTACTTTTATTAACTTTTTTGGCGAACCTTTAATGAAAAAATCATTCTTGAAATCAATGTCTTTTGATATAATTATCAGACCAAATTCATCCGCATATCTGGCAATTAAAGCATCTTTAGAGTGAAATCCATCCAAAATATTATTCACATGGACGGTCTCAAATCCTATCGAATTCAGAAATCTAACGAATTTGAATGAAATGTGTACATCGCACAAAAACCTCATGCCACCTCTTTAATTGATTTACCTGAGATTGCCAATTTTGCAAATTCAAAGACAGCTAAGAAATCCTCTTTCTCCAATTCAGGATGATCTTCAATTATTTCTTCCACACTCATTCCTGATGCAGATAAATCCAGTAAAACCTCTACCGGCCACCTCATTCCTCTTATACATGGTTTCCCATGACATATCTCAGGATCGATCGTGATTCGATTTTGATATTTCATAAACTTGTTTTTTCTCAAATCTACAATTTTTCAGCTATTTTGTTCAAACCCCATCCTTTCCTTTTATATTTAAACCCAACGAATCAAACCATTTGGTCGTTTCATGGTGTTATTGTCCAAACCAACCCACATAGATTTTTATGAGCATTTTGAGTGTAAAGGATGTGTCCAAAACCTACCAAAGCGGCACAAGAAAACTGACCGTCTTAGATCAGGTCAATTTTGATATTCAGGCAGGAGAAAGTATTTCCATAGTAGGACCTTCCGGTAGTGGAAAAACAACCCTACTTGGCCTCTGCGCAGGATTGGATTCTGCAAGTACCGGCTCTGTAGTGTTGGCGGGGAATGCTTTTGAAAAGCTGTCCGAGGACCAAAGGGCCGAAGTCCGTAGCAAAAACATTGGCTTTATTTTTCAGAATTTCCAATTACTCCCTACCCTGACAGCATTGGAAAACGTGATGGTGCCCCTTGAACTCAAGAAAAGAAAAGATGCCAAAGAAAAAGCGGTTGAGTTATTGACAAAAGTAGGTTTGGGTGATCGGGTGACTCATTATCCATCACAGCTTTCCGGAGGTGAGCAGCAGCGTGTGTCCATCGCAAGGGCTTTTGCCAATGAACCAAAGATATTATTTGCAGATGAACCAACAGGAAATCTCGATACCGAAACAGGCGAAATGATCGAAGATCTGATTTTTGATATGAATAAAGAGCAGGGTACAACCCTCATTCTTGTGACCCACGATCCGGAACTTGCAAAGCGAACAAATCGCATCATCAACATCAAAGGCGGTAAAATCCAGGAGGGCAGCCATGTCTGATTTTTCTTGGGTCTTGAAAATGGCCTTTAGGGATTTTAGGAAAAATTTCTCAAGGCTCCTACTATTTGTATCCTCGATGGTTGTGGGGATTGCCGCTTTGGTAGGAATCAGTTCTTTTGGTGAAAATCTCAAAAGAGGAATCGACCAGCAATCCAAAGAATTGGTCGGGGCAGATTTGGTATTGGAAAACAACAAACCTCTTGGGCCACAGCCTACAGATTCCCTGGCTATTGCCACTGCAGAGGAGATCAACTTTGCAAGTATGGTGGCTTTTCCATCCACAGGGGCAAGCAGGTTGACACAGGTCAGGGCATTGGAAGGGAATTTTCCTTTCTATGGAAAACTGGAAACCATCCCCGCTGAAGCAGAAGCTTCCTTTCGAAAAGGAGGCAAAAGGGCTTTGGTTGAAAAGCTTCTGATGGCGCAATTCAATGCCGTGATTGGAGATAGCATCAAAGTAGGTAACCTTTCCTTTTACATCGAAGGCGAATTACAAAAAGTCCCCGGACAAACAGGGATTACAGCAACGGTAGCTCCGGCTGTTTATATTCCCATGGAATACGTGGAAGCCACAGGGCTGATCCAATACGGCAGCAGGCTGGAATACGTCAGGTACTATCAATTGGATGATTTGACCAATCCTGACGAATTGGTAAAGAAATATGAGGAGCAATGGGAAGAAGAAAAAGTAGATGCAGATACTGTTGAAGACCGAAAAAGGCAAACCGGCCGTTCGTTTGAAAACTTGTCCAATTTCCTGAGTTTGGTAGCTTTCATTGCTTTGCTTCTTGGTTGTGTCGGTGTAGCGAGCGCTGTTAATGTTTTTGTCAAAGAAAAACTGGCTTCAGTAGCGGTTTTGAGATGTTTGGGTGTTTCGGCCTGGACTGCGATGAAGATTTATTTGGTGCAAATTGTGATTATGGGATTGGCAGGAGCCCTTTTTGGATCCATTTTAGGAAGTATTTTACAATTTATTTTGCCCGCCGTATTTGCGGATTTTCTTCCTGTAGATGTTACGATTGCGCTCTCTTGGAAAAGTATCGGATTTGGGGTAATCACCGGACTGTTGGTTTCTATTCTTTTCGCCTTACTTCCTTTATTGAAAATCAGGAAAGTATCTCCGATGGCTACTTTGCGGCCTGAGGAAGGAGAGACCAAGATCAACAAGGATCCCTTGCGTTGGGCCGTTGTATTAGGAATCTTATTGTTTGTCTTTGGCTTTAGCTTTTACCTGCTTAATGGTTGGAAACTTGCATTGGGCTTCACAGGATTTGTTGTGTTTGCTTTTTTGATACTTTGGAGTGTGGCTCTTGGGATCATGTGGCTGATTCGGAGATTTCTTCCGATTTCACTTCAATATCCTATCAGGCAGTCCTTGGCTAATTTATATAGGCCAAATAACCAGACCGTTTCTTTAATAGCGACGATAGGATTGGGTACAGCCATGATCAGCACTTTGTTTTTTGTCCAAAACCAATTGCTTGATGAAGCGAAATTTGCTGACAAAAAAGACCAACCCAATATGCTGCTTTTTGATATTCAAACGCATCAGGTGGAGGCTGTCGCTGATAAGATTAGAAGTAAGGACCTTCCCATCATGCAGCAGGTACCGATTGTTACAATGGGATTGGAATCCATCAATGGTCTTACCAAAAAAGGAAATGACACCTTGCCTGAGGAGGAAAAAAGGTCTAGAGGATTATATAACAGGGAATTTAGGGTGACCTACCGAGATACTTTGATCAGTTCGGAAAGACTGT